>NZ_JBHUQX010000004.1:0-61997 GCF_042674225.1 Streptomyces sp. NPDC056948 | reverse complement strand
GTCGTCCGGGGCGTCGGAGGCGCCTTCGGGTGCGCCGGGGACGTCGGGGTCGCCGAGTTCGCCTGCCGGCGAGGTTGCGGCGTCCTCGTCGCCGTCCCCGCAGGGGGTTGCCGACGGTGACCTCGCGGAGACGGGCAGCGGGGCTCCGGTGGGTCTGCTGTCCGGTGTGGCGGCGGTGCTGGTCGGGTTCGGCGGGTTCCTGGTGTTCCGGCGCCGGAGGCTCGGCCGCGGCTGACGTGGAACGCGACGTGCCCCCGAGCCTGTACGGGCTCGGGGGCACGGTCGTGTCCGGGGAGCGGCTCAGCCGGTGTTGCGCAGGCCCGCTGCCACGCCGTTGACGGTGAGGAGCAGGGCGCGGGCGAGCAGTGGGTCGGGCTGTTCGGCGGCGCCGACCGCGTCGCGCTGCCGCTTGAGCAGGGCGACCTGGAGGTAGGAGATCGGGTCGAGGTAGGCGTCGCGGATGGCGAAGGTCTGCTTGAGGACGGGCGCGGCGTCGAGGAGTTCCTCTTCGCCGGTCACGCGCAGCACTTCACGCACGGTCAGTTCGTGCTCGGCCTTGATGGCGTCGAAGACGTGCTTGAGCTCGTCGGGGACGAGGGTGTCGACGTAGTGCTGGGCGATCCGCAGGTCGGTCTTGGCCAGGGTCATCTCGACGTTGGAGATGAAGTTGCGGAAGAAGTGCCACTGGCCGTGCATCTCGTCGAGCACGGTGTCCAGACCGGCTTCGCGCAGTGCCTTGAGGCCTGAGCCGACGCCGAACCAGCCGGGCACGATCTGCCGGGACTGGGTCCAGCCGAACACCCACGGGATGGCCCGCAGCCCGTCGAGGCCGGCGCCGGTGTCCGGGCGGCGTGAGGGGCGGGAGCCGAGGTGGAGGTCGGCGAGCTGGTCGACGGGCGTGGAGGCGAAGAAGTACGCCGGGAGGTCGGGGTCCTCGACGAGCCTGCGGTAGGCGGCCTCGGCGGCCTCGGAGACGACGTCCATCGCGGCGTCCCAGCGGGCCAGGGCCTCGTCCGACTGGCGCGGGGCGGTGTGCAGGGCGGATGCCTGCAGGGTGGCCGCGACGCTCAGTTCCAGGTTCTCCCTGGCCAGGGCCGGGATGAGGTACTTGTCGGAGATGACCTCGCCCTGCTCGGTCACCTTGATCTCGCCCTCCAGGGTGCCCCAGGGCTGGGCGAGGATGGCGTCGTGGGTGGGGCCGCCGCCGCGGCCGACGGTGCCGCCGCGGCCGTGGAAGAGCCGGAGCCGGACGCCGTAGCGGTGTGCGACGTCGCGCAGGCGGCGCTGGGCGCGGTGGATCTCCCACTGGCTGGTGGTGATGCCGCCGAACTTGGAGGAGTCGGAGTAGCCGAGCATGACCTCCTGGACGTCTCCGCGCAGGGCGACGAGGCGCCGGTAGGAGGGGTCGGAGAGCATGTCCTCCAGGATGGTGTCGGCTGCCTTGAGCTCGTCCGTCGTCTCCAGCAGCGGCACGATGCCGATCTTCGCCCAGCCGGCGTGCAGGTCGACGAGGCCGGCCTCGCGGGCGAGGACGGCGGCGGCGAAGACGTCGTCGGCGCCCTGGCACATGGAGATGATGTACGACTCGATGACCTCGGGCCCGAAGACCTCCAGGGCCTTCTTCACGGTCTGGAAGACGCCGAAGGTCTTCTCGCCGGGCGCGTCCACGGGCGCCGGGGTGGGCGCGAGGGGGCGGCGGGAGCGCAGTTCCTTGGCGAGCAGCCTGGCGCGGTAGTCGCGGGGCATGTCCGCGTACCGCCAGGACTCCTCGCCGAGGCGGTCGAAGAGCTGGCCGAGGGCGTGGTGGTGGGCGTCGGCGTGTTCGCGTACGTCCATGGTGGCGAGCTGGAGGCCGAAGGCGGCGAGGGTGCGGATGGTGCGGGCGAGGCGGCCGTCGGCGAAGAGGCTGCCGCGGTGCTCGCGCAGGGAGCTCTGGATGATCCGCAGGTCGTCGAGGAGCTGGCTGGTGCCGAGGTAGTCGCGGCCCGGGACGTGCGCGGTGCCCTTGGCGAGGCGCTTCTTGGTGTTCTCCAGCTTCTGCCGGATGCAGGTGGCCTTGAGCCGGTAGGGCTCCTCGGCGTTGAGGCGCTTGTAGCGGGGGCTGATCTCGGGGAGGTTGTCCAGGTCGGTCTGGAGGGAGGTCAGCAGTTCCTCGTCGGCACCGGCGTAGCGGATGGAGTTGGACAGGAAGCCGCGCAGCTCGTCGATCGTCTCGAGGGCGTCGTTGATGCCGTGCTCGTGCTGGAGGATGAGGACGTCCCAGGTGACCTGGGGTGTGACGTTGGGGTTGCCGTCGCGGTCGCCGCCGATCCAGGTGCCGAAGGTGAGCGGGCGGGTGTCGTCGGGGAGCTTGACCCCGGCGCGCTCCAGCTCGGCGGTGAGGTCCTCCAGGACGTCGCCGACGGCGTTGGCGTGCAGTTCGTCCAGGTAGTAGATGGCGTTGCGGGCCTCGTCGGCGGGCTCGGGGCGGACGACGCGCAGTTCGTCGGTCTGCCAGACGAGGTCGATGTTCTCGGCCAGCCGGATGTCGAGACGGCGGCGGTCGGACTCGATGACGGGGGTGTCGAGGAGCGCGGCGACGCGCCGGAGCTTGTTCAGGACCGACCGGCGCGCGGCCTCGGTCGGGTGTGCCGTGAACACGGGACGAATATTGAGGTTCCGGACCGTCTCGCGCAGGTGTTCGGGGTCGGCGTCCTTGAGCCGGTCGGCCGTACGGGCGAGCAGTCCGCCCTCGGCGGCGCGCCGGGCCCGCAGCTCGCGGCCGCGGTGGACCTGCTCGGTGACGTTGGCCAGGTGGAAATAGGTGGAGAACGCGCGGACCAGCTTGGCCGCGGTCTGTAGTTCCGTGCCGCGTAGCAGCTCGGCGGCGGCCTCGCCGTCCTCACGGGTGAGGCGGCGGACCTTCTCGACGAGTTCGAGGAGCTCAGGGCCCTCCTGCCGGACAAGGGTCTCTCCGAGGAGGTCACCCAGCCGGCGGATGTCGGCACGCAGCTCACTGCTCGTCGTCGTGGTCTGGTCGTCGGCACTGCTCACAGGTGCGGCTCCTTGCAGTGTTGAAGCTCGTCTGGGAGGGGAACCCGGACGGCGTCTCGCGCGGCGTGCGCCGCATACGGGCCGGGCATCCGGGAAGAAATCAGAGCGGACCGCGCTGTCCGACCGACTCCAGGATAGGTGTCGGCGGGGACGCGCAGGCTCTCGGGCTCTTGCCGCCGGGCGGCGCACTGCCATACTTACGAAGCCGTAGGTTACGGAACCGTAGGAAGTACTGCGGGGTTCCCGTGGCCCGGCACCCCCTTCTCCCTCCTCATACCCCCCAGGGGACGCGTATGACCAGTAGTTCCGACGTGATCGAGGACGCCCCCGAGGCACCCGGTCAGGCCACCGACGCCGCAGCCCCCTCCGCCACGCTGGGCGGCGAGCAGAAGCGGTCCATCGAGCAGATCACTCTCCTCCTCTTCATCGCCGTCCCGTTCCTCGCGCTGCTGGCGGCCGTGCCGCTGGGGTGGGGCTGGGGGGTGAGCTGGCTGGACCTCGGCCTGCTGGTGTTCTTCTACTACCTGGGGTGCCACGGCATCACGATCGGCTTCCACCGCCACTTCACGCACGGTTCCTTCAAGGCCAAACGGCCGCTGAAGATCGCGCTGGCCATCGCCGGCTCCATGGCGGTCGAGGGTCCTCTGGTCCGCTGGGTGGCCGATCACCGCAAGCACCACAAGTTCTCCGACGCGGAGGGCGACCCGCACTCTCCGTGGCGTTTCGGCGAGACCGTCCCGGCCCTGATGAAGGGCCTGTGGTGGGCGCACATCGGATGGATGTTCGACGAGGAGCAGACGCCTCAGGAGAAGTACGCCCCGGACCTGATCAAGGACAAGACGCTCCGCACGATCTCCCGCCAGTTCATCCTGTGGACGGCCCTCTCCCTGGCGCTCCCGCCGCTGATCGGCGGCCTGGTCACGATGTCCTGGTGGGGCGCCTTCACGGCGTTCTTCTGGGGTTCGCTCGTCCGGGTGGCCCTGCTGCACCACGTGACCTGGTCGATCAACTCGATCTGCCACGCGGTCGGCAAGCGCCCCTTCAAGTCGCGCGACCGCTCGGGCAACGTGTGGTGGCTGGCGGTGCTGTCCTGCGGCGAGTCCTGGCACAACCTGCACCACGCCGACCCCACCTCCGCACGGCACGGGGTGATGCGCGGCCAGTTGGACTCCTCCGCCCGGCTGATCCGCTGGTTCGAGATGGCCGGCTGGGCGTACGACGTGCGCTGGCCGTCACGCTCGCGTATCGATTCGCGCCGTAACGACGGGGAAGGCGGCTCCCCGCGCGGGAAGGAGCCCGTCGAGGCGGCATGATGGTCGCTGTGGCGACCGACTCGAGCAGCACCCCCAGCAATGACAAGCCGCGGCGAGTGCGTCGCACTCGGATGACCGGTGCCGAGCGCCGCCAACAGCTGCTGGAGATCGGTCGCACGCTCTTCGCGGCGAAGGGGTTCGAGGGCACGTCGGTGGAGGAGATCGCGGCGAAGGCCGGGGTCTCCAAGCCGGTGGTGTACGAGCACTTCGGCGGCAAGGAGGGGCTGTACGCGGTGGTCGTGGACCGCGAGATGCGGTGCCTGCTGGACATGGTGACGAGTTCCCTCACGGCCGGTCACCCTCGCGAACTCTGCGAGCAGGCGGCCTTCGCCCTCCTCGACTACATCGAGGAGCACACGGACGGCTTCCGCATCCTGGTCCGGGACTCCCCCATCCCCCAGTCGACGGGCTCCTTCGCCTCCTTGATCTCGGACATCGCCACCCAGGTCGAGGACATCCTCGGCAAGGAGTTCAAGAGCCGCGGCTTCGATTCCAAGCTGGCCCCGCTGTACGCCCAGGCCCTGGTCGGCATGGTCGCCCTGACCGGCCAGTGGTGGCTGGACGTACGCAAGCCGAAGAAGGCCGAGGTGGCCGCCCACCTGGTCAATCTGGCCTGGCACGGCCTGGACGGCCTGGAGCCGAAGCCGCATTTGATAGGGCGCCGCAAGGCCTAGTCGAGGAACTCCAGGCGGTTGCCGACCGGGTCCTGGGAGTAGAAGCGCTTGCGCCCCGGCAAGGCGGGGTCCCAGGTGACGGGCGCCCCGCCGGCCTCCAGCCGGGCGGCGTAGGAGTCGATGTCCGTCACCCGCAGCCCCGGGTGGGCCTTCCTCGCCGCCCGGAAGTCCTCCTCGATCCCGAGGTGCAGCAGCACCGCCCCGGCCTGGAACCAGCACCCGCCACGCCGGGCGAGCACGGGCGGCTTCGAGATCTCGGTCATGCCGAGGACATCGACGTAGTACGACCGCAGCCGCTCCTCGCTGCCGCGCGGGGCGGCGAGCTGGACATGGTCGAGGGCAGTGATCATCAGCCCTCCTTCCGGGCCACGGCGAACACTCGGCGGAACGGGAACGGCGTGCCGTGGGGGCTCTTCGGGTAGGCCTCGCGCAGGGCCGCCCGGTACTCGATGACGAAGGCCTCCCGTGCCTCGGGGTCGTCGGCGAGGGCGGTCAGCACGGGCCGCAGGCCGGTCCCCTTCACCCAGTCCAGCACCGGGTCCTCGCCCTGGAGCAGATGGATGTACGTCGTCTCCCAGACGTCGGCGGTGCAGCCGAGGGCGGCGAGGCGCTCCAGGTAGGCCTCGGGTGCGAGGACGGCGTCGGCGTGGCGCAGGGTGCCGGCGAGCCGGTCGCGCCAGCGCGGGGAGCCGGCGAGTTCGCGCATGAGCCGGTGGCTGGGGGCATCGAAGTTCCCTGGCACCTGGAAGGCGAAGGTGCCGGACGGTTTCAGCCCGGCCACCCAGTCGGCGAACCGCTCGACGTGCCCCGGCACCCACTGCAGCGTGGCGTTGCTGACGATCAGGTCGTACGGCTCGGCCGGCGTCCAGGTGCGCACGTCGGCCTGGGCGAAGTCGAGACGCCCCCCGCCCCCGGTGGGGCCCTGGTGATCGACGTGGGCCTTGTCGAGCATCTCGGGCGAGTTGTCGTAGCCGGTGATCCGTGCGGCGGGCCAGCGATCGGCGAGCAGCGTGGTGACGTTGCCGGGGCCGCAGCCGAGGTCGGCGATGCGGGGTGCGCCGCCGGGCAGCTCGGGGACGCGGGCGAGGAGGTCGGCGAAGGGGCGGGCGCGGTGGCCGGCATGGCGGAGGTACTGGGCCGGGTCCCAGGTGGGGGCGGCTGCGGGCATGGAGTCCTCCAGGTGTCCTGGTGGTGGCCGTTCGGGACGCACACCCACGGTGACATCGCAGATATCTCGACGTCAAGAAAATTGACGTCAAGAGACTCTACGTCGACACAACCACTACACTGATCGCCATGGAGGACGAGGTCGACCGGCTGGTCGCAGCATGGCGCCGGGAGCGCCCGGACCTCGACGTGGAACCGCTCGAGGTGCTCAGCCGCGTGAGCAGACTGGCTCGCCATCTGGACCGGGCACGTCGGCTGGCCTTCTCGGAGCACGGCCTGGAGCCGTGGGAGTTCGACGTCCTGACGGCCCTGCGCCGCGCGGGCACGCCGTATCAGCTCTCTCCGGGACAGCTCCTCACCCAGACCCTGGTCACATCGGGCACGATGACGAACCGCATCGACCGCCTGGCGAAGAAGGGCCTGGTGGAACGCCTCCCCGACCCCAGCGACCGCCGAGGCGTCCTGGTCCGGCTGACGGACGAGGGCAGGGACCGCGCGGACCAGGCCCTGGCGGGTCTGCTGGACCAGGAGCGCGCGATCCTCGCGGAGCTCTCCCGGGCCCAGCGCGGCGATTTGGCGGGGCTGCTACGCCAGCTGACCGCCCCGTTCGACAACATCCCCGGCTAGGTCGACGGGCCCGACCCCGGCCCGCCGGGCCAGGGCGACGGCGGCCAGGGTGGAATGCACGCCGAGCTTGCCGAGGACGTTCTGCATATGGGTCCGCACGGTGTGCGGCGACAGATACAGCCGCTCGGCGACGGCCTTGCGGCCCAGCCCGGCCACCATGCAGCGCAGCACTTCCCGCTCCCGCGGCGTCAGCGACTCGACCAGCCGCTCGCTCTCGGTGCGGTGCTTGCGCGCGGCGGTGAGCTCCCGCAGTACGCCGGTCAGCAGGGCCGGCGGCAGATGGGTCTCGTCGCGCAGCACCCCGCGGATGACGGTCAGCAGCCGGGACAGCGAACAGTCCTTCGCCACCCACCCCGAAGCCCCCGCCTGCAGGGCCAGGGCGGCCCGCCGCGGGTCGTCCTTCTCGGCGAGCACGACGATCCGTACGTTCGGCTGCGCGGAGCGCACGCCCGTGACGAGGGAGATCCCGTCGACGAGCCCGTCCTCGTTGCCTTCCTGCACCGGCACGGCCGGCCGTATGCCCGGCACCATGCCGCCCAGATCGGCGTCCACGAGCAGCACGTCGAAGCGCCGCCCCTCGGCGACCGCCCGCTCCAGGCTGCGCAGCGCGGCGGGACCGCTGCCGGCCGCGGAGACGTCGACATCGGGCTCTGCGGCCAGGGCCGCGGCGAGTGACTCGGCGAAGATGCGATGGTCGTCGACGACCAGGACTCGGATGCGAACCACGTAACCCCCTTCCCCAGGCTCCTGAGAGCAGGGGATTCCCCATCGTCGGAACACGAACCCGCACGGGTACGACGCCGGAGTGCCCAGCCGCTGCGTCTGTCCGTTCGTCTCGCAGCAGTCTGACCGGGTCGCCGCAGCCGCACGGCCGCCGCCGTGCAGAAACCGGTACCCCCACTCCGGGCGTCGTACCCGGCTGTCTCGCCCCCTGATCGGCACCGGCCCCCACCGGTGCTGTTCATCAGGGTACGGCCGGGGGCCGGGAGCGGAAGGTTATTTGCAGAACTGACTGTCCAGCGCGTTTATGGTGTGCCGCATGTTCCGTCTTGAGACAGAAGTCGACAAGGCCCGACGTGATCTGCTCCGCACACGCCTGCGGGAAGCGAACACGACTGCCTCTCCGATCCTGCGAGCCCTGCGCGGAACTCCGGACGAAAGGGACGTCCCGTTGCACGTGTGGGCTGTGAACGACTCGGACGACGAGCTGGCCGGCGGCCTCGTCGGCTACACCTGGGCGACCTGGCTCCACGTCACCTACCTCTGGGTCGACGAACGCCACCGGGGCACGGGCCTCGGCGCCGCCCTGCTCCACGAGGCGGAACGCATCGCCTCCGAGCACCGCGGCTGCCGCTCGTCCCGCCTGGAGACATGGGACTTCCAGGCCCCGCGGTTCTACGAGAAGCAGGGGTACGAGGTGGTGTGCGTGATCCCGGACTATCCGCCGGGGATCACGGAGTACACGCTGATGAAGAGGCTGGGCTGAAGACCTCGTTCCCGTCGCGGATCGGCCCCCCGATAGCGTGGGTTCGCTCGAGTCGTCCCCCCACATCAACGGGAGCACACAGTGAACCGCCCCGCTCGGCTCGTAACGGCCGCGCTCACCGCATCCGCGGCCTTGCTGCTGACCGCCTGCGGCTCGGGGGGAGGTGATGAGTCGTCCTCCGACAAGATCGCAGGGGCGGACTCGGCTGAGAAGCCGTCAGCTTCGCCGTCGGGGTCCGCGTCGGCGGACGGTATCGATCGGCCGGAGATCAAGCTGCCCTCGGACATGAAGCTGGATTTTGAGGGACAGCAGACCGGAGACGCAACGAAGGACGCGATTCTCGCGGACAACGAGCGAACCGTCAGCACGGTGTGGCAGGCCATGGCGTCCGGCGACATGAAGAAGTCGGGTATGGCCTTCTACTACACGGACGACGCACTGGTCGGCATCTACCAGTACGCGAAGGGCGCCATCGCCGAGAAGACCAGCTGGGCCGGCACCCTGCGTTACTACGACCGCCGGGTGACGGTGTTCGACGACAAGAAGTCGGCAGCTCTGACGTACTGCGTCGACGAGAGCAAGGCGGACCTCAAGAACCGCGAGACGAACAAGATGCAGGGCACCAAGACCACGCCCAACAGCTACGTCTTCTACAACCTCGGCCTGAAGAAGAACGAGGACGGCGTCTGGCAGACCTGGGACCTCACCGAGGACCGGGGGTCGCAGAAGTGCCAGCCCTGACGCGGTGCATGGGCGTAGCGGCGCTCACCACCGCGCTGATCGGCCTCGGAACTCTTCCGGCTGCGGCCGGAGGGTTCGACACTGTCGGCGCCCAGCAGAAGAAGACATCCGGTAGCTCCTCCGGCCCGGCCCTGGAATCCCACGTCAGCATCAAGGTCAAGGGCACCAAGGCGAAGGGCAGCGGTCCGGTCACCTCCACCGCTGTGGACTGGGAACCGCCGGCCTGCTGGTACGAGCCCTATTGGAAGGCCAAGGACTTCAAGACCTTCAACGAGGCCAAGTGGTCGATGTACGAGTCCGCCGGTGGTGAGCCCGAGGGCATCGCGGACGTCCAGGCGCGTTACAAGAAGGGGCACCCCTACAAGGACTTCAACGTCGACAAGAACGACGAGGGCATGTGGTGGGTGGCCGTCAAGAACCCTGAGATGAAGGACGACCCGGAGGCCAAGGCCTGCACACGGGACCCCTTCTGGGTGGGCAACGGCGAGACCCCCGACGTCCCCCAGGCCATCGACACCGAGACCCTCGCCGGGCTCGCGCACCAGCGGACCGTCGTGCCCCCGACCAAGATCTCACTGGCCCCGAACGGCAAGTCGACGGTGAACGCCCCCACCTGGATCTGGCTGGACAAGGGCGCCTTCAAGCCGGTCTCGGTCACGGCGAGTCTGCCCGGCACCGGGCTGTGGGCGACCACGACAGCCAAGCCGGTGAGTCTGCACATCGATCCGGGCACGGAGGACGCGGAGAGCCTGCCGGCGTCCGGCGAGTGCGGGATCAACGACGACGATTCGATCGGCGAGCCGTACGCCGAGGGCAAGGCGGAGCTGACGCCTCCGTGCGGAGTGCGGTACCTGCGGTCGTCGGGAGACGGCTCCTACGCCCTCGAGGCGACGCTGACCTGGGAGATCTCCTGGGAAGGCTCGGGCGGCACGGGCGGCGACCTGCCCAACGGCACGTTCGCCACGACCACCGAGGTGCCGGTCCAGGAGTACCAGGCCGTCAACCGCTGAAGTCCCGAAAAGCGAGTCGGGCGCCCTTCCTCTGCGAGGTGAGGGCGCCCGGGCCTTGTGGGGAGGTCAGTGGAGGCGGTGGGCTCCTGCTGAGGGGACTGCCTCGAAGACGCGCGGGGGTGTGAAGCCCGCCGTTGCGAAGGCTTCTGTCACCGCCTTGGTGATGGCGTCGACGTCGGTCTCCTCCGCGAGGACGATCGCCGAGCCGCCGAAGCCGCCGCCGGTCATGCGGGCGCCCAGGGCGCCGGAGGCGAGGGCCGTGTCGACGACCAGGTCGAGTTCGGGGCAGGAGATGCGGAAGTCGTCGCGGAGGGAGGCGTGGCCCTCGACCAGGATCGGGCCGATCGCGCGGGTGTCGTCGCCCGATTCCAGCAGCGACACCACCCGTTCGACGCGCTCGTTCTCCGTGACGATGTGGCGGACCAGGCGGCGGACCTCCTCCTCGTCGCCGAGGCGGGACAGGGCCGCGTCCAGATCGCCATGAGCGACATCTCGTAGCGCGTCCACGCCCAGCAGGGCCGCGCCCTTTTCGCAGCCCGCGCGGCGCTTGCCGTACTCGCCCTCGCTGTGGGAGTGCTTGACCTGCGTGTCGACCACGAGGAGGCGCATGCCCTCGGCCGCCAGGTCGAAGGGGATCTGCTTCTGGGAGAGATCGCGGGTGTCGAGGAAGAGCGCGTGGCCGGCCTCGCAGCACGCCGACGCCGTCTGGTCCATGATGCCGACCGGTGCACCGACGTAGACGTTCTCCGCGCGCTGGCACAGGCGGGCCAGTTGCCAGCCGCGCAGGCCGAGCGAGAACAGCTCGTTCAGGGCCAGCGCGACCACTACCTCCAGGGCCGCCGAGGAAGACAGGCCCGCGCCCGACGGGACCGTGGAGGAGAGGTGGATGTCCGCGCCCGTGACCGCGTGGCCGGCCTCGCGCAGGGCCCAGACCACGCCCGCCGGGTACGCCGTCCAGTTCTTGTCCGACTCGGGGGACAGGTCGTCGAGCCGCAGCTCGACCACTCCGCCGTCGATGTCCGCCGAGTGCAGGCGCAGGACGCCGTCCTCGCGGCGTGACACCGCCGCCACCGCCCTGTGCGGCAGGGCGAACGGCATGACGAAGCCGTCGTTGTAGTCGGTGTGCTCGCCGATGAGGTTGACGCGGCCCGGTGCCGCCCATACCCCGTGCGGTTCGGCGCCGTACAGCTCGCTGAACCGTGCGGCGACCGTCTCCGCCACAGCCTCGCTCATGCCTGTCCCCTGACCCTTCCGTACCTTTTAGTTGCCGCGCCGCTGCGCGAAGTCCCACGCGTCCGCGACGATTCCCGCGAGGTCCGCGCGGGACGGGTTCCAGCCCAGCTTCTCGCGGGCCGTGGCGGCCGAGGCCACCAGGATCGCCGGGTCGCCGCCCCGGCGGGGGGCGACCACTTCCGGGATCGGGTGGCCGGTCACGCTGCGGACCGTCTCGATGACCTCGCGGACCGAGAAGCCGTTGCCGTTGCCGAGGTTGCAGATGAGGTGCTCGCCGGAGGCGGCCGCCTTCAGGGCCAGCAGGTGGGCCTCCGCCAGGTCTGCCACGTGGATGTAGTCGCGGACGCAGGTGCCGTCCGGCGTCGGGTAGTCGTCGCCGAAGACGGAGATCGCCTCGCGCCGGCCCTGCGCGACCTGGAGGACCAGCGGGATCAGGTGGGACTCGGGGTCGTGGCGCTCGCCGTGCTCGCCGTACGCGCCCGCCACGTTGAAGTAGCGCAGCGAGACCGCGCCCAGGCCGTGCGCCGCCGCCTCGCCGGTGATCATGTGGTCGACCGCGAGCTTCGAGGCGCCGTACGGATTGGTCGGGGACGTCGGCGCCGACTCGACGATCGGGACCTGCTCCGGCTCGCCGTACGTCGCCGCCGTGGAGGAGAAGACGAGCCTGGCCACGCCCGCCTCGCGCATCGCGGCCAGCAGGGCCATGGTGCCGCCGACGTTGTTGTCCCAGTACTTCTCCGGCTTCACGACCGACTCGCCGACCTGCGAGAACGCGGCGAAGTGCAGGACACCGTCGTACGAGGAGTCCAGCCATTTGGCGGCGTCGCGGATGTCGCCCTCGATGAAGGTGACGCCCGCCGGGACGCCTTCACGGAAGCCCGTGGAGAGGTTGTCCAGGACGACGACCTCGTGGCCCGCCTCCAGCAGATGCTGGGCGACGACGCTGCCGACGTAGCCCGCACCGCCCGTCACCAGGTACTTCCCGCTCATGAACTCGCTACCTCTCGCAGTCGCTCGGCCGCGCGCTCCGGCGGCACGTCGTTGATGAACACGTTCATGCCGGACTCGGAACCCGCGAGGAACTTCAGCTTGCCGGAAGTGCGGCGGATGGTGAAAAGCTCGAGGTGAAGCGCGAAGTCCTCACGCACGACCCCGTCGAACTCCTCCAGCGCGCCGAACGGTGCCTGGTGCCAGGCCGCGATGTACGGCGTCGGAGGCTCGCCCTCACCGAAGATCCGGTCGAAGCGCCTCAAGAGTTCCAGATAAATCTTGGGAAACTCTGTGCGCGCGGCCTCGTCCAGACCGAGCAGGTCGGGCACACGGCGCTTGGGGTACAGGTGCACCTCGTACGGCCAGTGCGCCGTATACGGCACGAATGCCACCCAGTGTTCACCCTCCAGGACGACCCGCTCGTCGGCGAGTTCACGCTCCAGGACGGCGTCGAAGAGGTTCTCCCCGCCCGTCATCTCCTTGTGGGTCGCGACGGAGCCGAGCATCAGCGCGGTGCGCGGGGTGGTGAAGGGGTAGGCGTAGATCTGCCCGTGCGGGTGCTGGAGGGTCACGCCGATCTCGGCACCGCGGTTCTCGAAGCAGAAGACCTGCTCGACGGAGGGCAGATGGGACAGCTCCGACGTACGGTCCGTCCATGCCTCCAGCACCAGGCCCGCCTGCTCCTCGGTGAGGCCGGCGAAGGAGACGTCGTGGTCGGAGGTGAAGCAGACGACCTCGCAGCGGCCCGAGTCTCCGGCCAGCGAGGGGAAGCGGTTCTCGAACACGACGACGTCGTACGACGAGTCCGGGATCTCGCTCAGCCGGTCACCCTCGGAGGGGCACAGGGGGCATTCGTCGGCCGGCGGGTGGTAGGTGCGGCCCTGGCGGTGCGAGGCGATGGCGACGCAGTCGCCGAGCAGGGGGTCGCGGCGGACCTCGGACGTCGTGACGGTGCGGTCCAGCGGGCGGCGGTCGGCCGCGTCGCGCACGCTGTCGTCGCGCAGGTCGTAGTAGATGAGCTCGCGACCGTCGGCCAGCCGGGTCGAGGTCTTCTTCACGCCGGACTCCTCATCCTTCAAACATAACCCAACATATCAAAACACCACTCCCCCCAATCGTCAACATCACAATCAAACAAAGAGCGCCACCGGACGTGTTCAACGACTGAACACGGAGGCATAGATTCCGCTACGTATCGGTTCGCGCAACGAAGCGAGGGCTCATGCAGACCCCCACATATCTGTCAGCCGAGCTGCGACTCCCCACGAACTGGCTCGACTACACGCTCCTCGGCATCTACTTCGTCGTCGTCCTCGGCATCGGCTTCGCCGCCCGCCGCTCGGTGAAGACGAGTCTCGACTTCTTCCTCTCCGGCCGTTCCCTGCCCGCCTGGGTCACCGGTCTGGCGTTCATCGCCGCCAACCTGGGCGCCACCGAGATCCTGGGCATGGCCGCCAACAGCGCGCAGTACGGCGTCTACACGACGCACTGGTACTGGATCGGCGCCATCCCGGCCATGGTCTTCCTGGGCCTGGTGATGATGCCCTTCTACTACGGCTCCAAGGTCCGCTCGGTCCCGGAATTCCTGCTTCTGCGCTTCGACCGCCCGGCGCACCTGCTCAGCTCGATCCTCTTCGCCTTCGCCGCGATCCTCATCGCCGGCGTCAACCTCTACGCCCTGGCCATCGTCGTCGAGGCGCTGCTGGGCTGGCCGGAGTGGGTGGCGATCGTCGTAGCCGGCTTCTTCGTCCTCGCCTACATCACGCTCGGCGGCCTGTCCTCGGCGATCTACAACGAGGTCCTGCAGTTCTTCGTCATCCTCGCCGCGCTCATCCCGATCGCGGTCCTCGGCCTCAAGAAGGTGGGCGGCTGGGACGGACTGTCCGACTCCCTCACCGAGTCCCGCGGCGCCGACTTCATGACGTCCTGGGGCGGTACGGGCATCGGCAGCGACAACCCGCTGGGGGCGAACTGGCTGACGATCGTCCTGGGCCTCGGCTTCGTCCTCTCCTTCGGCTACTGGACGACGAACTTCGCCGAGGTGCAGCGCGCCCTGTCCGCCAAGAACCTCTCGGCGGCCCAGCGCACACCGCTCATCGCCGCGTTCCCGAAGATCTTCATCGTGTTCCTGGTGATGATCCCGGGTCTGGTGGCCGCCGTCCTGGTCCCCAAGATCGGCACCTCCGGCTCGGACCTCCAGTACAACGACGCGATCCCGTACCTGATGGCACAGCTACTGCCGAACGGCGTGCTGGGCATCGCCGTCACCGGCCTCCTCGCGGCGTTCATGGCGGGCATGGCGGCGAACGTGTCGTCGTTCAACACGGTGTTCACGACGGACATCTGGGCGAAGTACGTGGTCCGTGGCCGCGAGGACGAGTACTACGTACGCTTCGGCCGGCTCATCACCGCGATCGGGGTCTTCGCCTCGATCGGCACGGCGTTCCTGGCACGGTCCTTCTCGAACATCATGGCCTACCTCCAGACGCTGTTCTCCTTCTTCAACGTGCCGATGTTCGTCGTCTTCATCATCGGCATGTTCTGGAAGCGGGCGTCGATGAAGTCGGGCTTCTGGGGGCTGCTCGTGGGCACCACCGCCGCGATGATCAACTACTTCGTCCTCTACAAGCAGGACATCGTCGACATCCCCACCGACCAGGGCGCCAACTTCGTCTCCGCGATCGCGGGGTTCGTCGCGGGCGCGGTCGTCATGGTGGCGGTGTCGCTCTTCACCGCACCGAAGCCGGCCGAGGAACTCCAGGGGCTGGTCTACGGCACGACCTCGCCCGGCATGACCGAGCCGCCGGCGCCGGGGGACGAGGCCTGGTACCGCAAGCCGGCGTTGCTCGGGTGGGGCGCGGTCGTGCTGGCCGCGGCCTGCTACATCCCGTTCTCGTTCTGACCGAGGGAGGATTGAAAGGTATGTCCGAGTTCTACTCCGAGAAGGACGTGCAGCGGGAAGTCACCGAGCTGCAGGGCAAGTCGGCGACAGCCGCGCGGCTGTTCGACATCCGGCGCATCATCGGCGGACTGTTCGTGGTGTACGGCGTGATCGTGACGATCGCGGGGTTCACGGCGTCCGATGCCGACATCGACAAGGCGGTGGGGGTCAATATCAACCTGTGGACGGGGCTCGGCATGTTGCTGCTCGGCCTGTTCTTCCTGGCCTGGCTGAAGCTGAGGCCTGCGGCACCGGCCCCTCCGGGGGGTGAGCCGGAGGATGAACCGAGGGAGTGACGGCGGGCGGCTGGTTGCGCGACTGGGCGCGGGCGTCTGTACGGCGGTGATGGAGGCGGTCGGGCGCCAGTGCTGGACGCACCGGTGTGAACATCGGCCCGGACGGTCAGGCCGTGTGAGAGCCGAGGGCGGCTGCACGCAATCCGCCCCCACCAGCACACGGTCGGCGGGGGCGGGTTGGCGGGCCAGTCCACGGGCACGAGGACCCGTCACCGAGACGTCAGGAAGCCGCTCCCAAGAGCGCGGCCGAGAGCGCCTCGCCCGTCATCTCGATGATGACGGCATCCTCCTGCATGCCCGCAGGGAGCTGAGTGCGCTCCTCCTCGCGGCACACGATGCGGCCGGTACTCGGATCGATGACGACCGCTCCCAGCCGGGAAACGAGCTCGGCGACGATGGCGAAGACGCCCCCGGCGTGAGGGCGCTCCACCAGAAGCCCGGTTTCGTCCGCCGAGATCTCGGCTTCGCTGCCGTCGGATGCCCGGATCCAGAACTGCAGGCTGCCGTCCTCGGCCACGGTGAGTCGCGGGTCCCCGACGTCGTGGGGCTCCAGAACTGCCCGCACCACGTCCAGGTCCGGCGGAACGGGGACGTCACCGCCGTCGACGAACTTGTAGATCGACGGGCTGTAGCCCATGACCCTCCTTTCGATGTCCGGCCACCGAGATGGCCGGACTCCGGTTTCCTCAGCCTGTTACGGGAACGGGCCGGAACACGAACTTGATGCCTTCGATGCCGTTGTCGGCAGCCCAGTGCCGGAGGGCGATCGCGGTCTTCTCGTTGTTCATGTACCACACGACGGGCACGCCCTTCGCCGCCGCCACCTGCTTCTTCATCGTCCCGGTTTCCTTCGTGGGGAAGCGGAGCTTCCCCGTACTCGCATCGATGAAGCTGTCCGCGTAGTGCAGGTTCTTGGCGTCGATGAGGGTGCCGTTCAGGTAGCCGTCGAACTTGACGAACCCACTCGGCGTGGACGGGTCGGGGACCTTGTAGACGAAACCTTCCGGAACTCCGCCTGTGACCGCCCGCTGATAGGCGGCGTCGACGGCCTTCATTGATTCCGTTTCGGGGGTCCATGATCCCGGACCCCCGAGTTCGATCCAGCAGCCATCGGCGGCGCCCGCCGCCCGTGCCGCGAACGTGGTGCGGGACGTCTTCTTGCACGTCTCGCCCAGTTCCCTGAGCACCTTGGTCCCGATGCCGGCGATCACGTCGTCGGTCAGACCGAGAGAGCGCAGGCCCTTCCAGGCATCGGCGAAGCCGATACCCGTCTTGAGGGAGGCGTCCAGAGCCTTCACCGCGTCGGCGGTGACCTTGAGGGCCTTGCCTCCGACGAACCAGCCCGCCGCCCACGCGCAACCTGACCAGCTACCGCTCGCGCCACCAGGAGTGATCTTCTGGCCGCATTCGATGAAGTCGCCCAGCAGGATCTTCACCGGGTCGATGCCGGAGTTGAACTCAGCCATCGAGATGGTGTGGGTGACCGTGGTCAACTGAGCCGGCAGAGTCTTCGTGTCCAGGTACACCGTGGCCTGTGCAGGGCACTTGTAGTGCGCCAGATCCAGGTCTTTCGCAGTGCACAGGTACAGGTCGACGACCGCGCTGAACTTGATCTTCGCGGTGATCACGCAGTCGCCGACGTGCACGATGACGTTGCAGTTCTCCTGCTTCACCACCTCGGGATCGCCGATGGGTTGGATGCGGTCGACGATGTAGAAGACACTGCCGATCGCGACTCCGATGTCGTCGACCGTGGTGCCCGAGGTGATCTGCTGCGCTTTGCTCGCCTCCTCGGCGCGCTCGGCTGCCTCCTGAGCCTCCTTTGCGTACTTCTCAGCGTCCTTGGCGGCTTCCTCGGCCTCGGTCGCGGCGGCGTCAGCGCGGTCGGCCGCTGCGCGGGCGTCCTTGGCTGCCTCTTCGGCTGCCGCGGCGGCGGTGCGGGCGGCTTCCGCGTCGAGGGCTGCCTGGTCGGCCGAGTCGCGGGCGTTCTTGGCGTGGGTTTCGGCGCGGCCTGCTGCCTTGTCGGCGGCTTCGGCGTCCTCGGTGGCCTGGCGGTTGTACTCGATGGTGCGGGCCAGCGACGCGGTTGCCTTGGACGCGGCCTTGGCGGCGTCGGCGGCGTAGCCGAGGGCTTCCTTGGCGTAGGTGCGGGCGTCGGAGGCGTGTCCGGCGGCGTTGGCGGCGTGCTGGTAGGCGGCCTTGGCGTCGCCCTGCGCCTGGGCGGCCAGGTTCTTGGCGGCTGAAGCTTCTGCCGCCGCGTTCTTGGCGTGCGCGTCGGCGACGGACTTCTGCTGTTCGGCGATCGTCTTGGATGCCTGGCCGGTGAGGACCACCAGGCTCGCGGCCGAGTCGGTGGTGACGTACGGCGAGCCGAGCTGGATCGCGTCGTTGGCCGGTTTGGCGACCTGGGCGGCAGCGTTGCCGGCGTCCACGGCTGCCTGGGCGGTGACGTGGGCGAAGCCCGCAGCCTTCGCGGAGGCGGCCAGGGCCTTGGCGGCCTCCTTGAACGCCGCGTCCGCGTGGGACTTGGCAGTCTTGGCCTGCTTCTCCGCCTCGTCGGCCAGCGCGACCGCCGCCTTCGCCTCTGAGGAGGCGTGTTCAGAGGCGTCGATGGCTTCGGCTGCGGCGCTCGTCGCGGTCTTCACCGCGGCGTCGGCTGCCTCCCCGGCCTCCAGCGAGTCGGCGTAGGCGCCCTTGGCGTCGGCCTTGGCCCGGACGGCGTCGGCCTTCTGCTCGGCCTCCCATGCGTCGTCCCGCTTGGCCTTGGCCTTGTCACGGGCCTTGACCGCGGCGTCCTTCTTCTCGACCGCCGTGCCCTCGGCCGCCTCGGCCTTGTCCTTGGCGTCCTTGGCCTTCGTCGCCTCCCCTTCGGCGTTCTTCCTGTGCTGCGCGGCCTCGGCCTGCTTGGCCGCGGCCGTCTTCTTCTCCGCCTCGGCCGTCTTCTCCTCGGCCTCGGCGGCCAGGCGCTTGGCGTGTGCCTCGGCGGCGGCCGCCTTGGCGTCGCCCTCGGCCTTCAGGGTCTCGGCGAGCTTGGCCTCCGCGGTCTCCTTGTCCTTCTTGGCGTTGTCGCGGTGGACCTTCGCGGCGTCGGCCGCGGCCTTCGCCTGGGACTCGGCTGCCGCTGCGGCGGCCTTGCGGAACTCGGCCTTCGACTGGGCTGCCTGGGCCAGGGCGCGCTGCGCGATGGTCGCGCTGTCACCGGCGGAGGCGCGGGTGGCGGCCTCGGCGGTCTCGCCGGCCTTCACCATCGCCTCGAGTGCCGCTGCCGCACCCTTGGTGACCTGCGCCTTCTGCTGGCCGACCAACAGACCACGGCCGCGTGGGGCGCCCCCCTCGTCCGCGATGGCGTAAGCAGTGTTCTGTGCCGTGTCAGTGGCGGTAGCGAGCTTCTGCGCCTTCTCCGAGTAAGCCTTGAGAACGTCGAGTTGCTTATTCGCCTGCGCCTGCGCCGCCGTGACGCCCCTCTTGGCCTGGTCGAACTGCGCCTTGTCCGGATAGAACTGGCTGTCCGTACCCTTGTGGCCCTTGGGGACGATCCGGAACTTCTGCGGGTTCGTGCCGTTGCACCCCCACAGCCAGGCATTGTGGCTGTTGTCGAACTTGTTCAGGTCCAGGCACTTGTCCGTGGCGACGTTGCGCAGCTCACTGACGGCACGGACATCGAACTCCCACTGCTGCGCCTTGCTGTCGTTGCAGGTCCAGATCTGGATCTTCGTGCCGTTGGCAGGGTTGCTGTTCTCGACGTCCATGCACTTCTGGGACTTGACATTGACGAGGTCGTAGTCGTCACCGGAACCGCGCAGCTGCCACTGCTGCGCCGAGGAGTCGTTGCAGGTGTAGATCTGCACCGGGGTGCCGGAAGTCGTCTTGCCGCCCTGCACGTCCAGGCACTTGCCCTTGGCCGCCTCGACCTGGATGACTGCCGGGGAGTCGCCGATCCAACCGATACCGCCGGGAGCCCAGTGGTCCTGCCAACGGGTCAGGCGGTCGGCGACCCACGAGTGCCCCAGCATGTTCCCCAAGGCCTTCGCACCGGCGGCGAGGGCTGTGGAGGCGTCTTTGTTGAATTTCAGGATCTGGTTGCGCTGGACAGCCTGCGAGGTGATTTCCCGCTGCCACTCCGAAGCGGCCGTGTCGGCTATGCCACCCAGGACCCTGCTCGGGTCGATCGGGTCCCGCCAGGCGCATGACGCATACCTGGTCTTCATGTCCTCGACCGCGATCCGGTGTTCGGCGGTACCGGGCTCTGGCGCGGTGCGGGGAAATCCGCCGGCGGCCAGGAACATGCGGGCGTCATCGGCGCCGTTGCCGTCGAAGGTGTCGAACAACCCCCGGAACGCACGCCGTTCCTCGTACTGGCGCTGCCGCTCCTCATGAGGCAGGTCCGGGTCGTAGGGCTTGTCGCCGTAGAGCGGGGCACCCAGATCGGTAGCGACCTTGAGAGTCTTCTCGTCGGCCTTGGGGGTGGGGTCCTCGTAGAAGTCGCCCTCGTCCTTCCAGAACCTGTCGGCGATCCATTGGGTCAGACCGGTCTGGCTGTGGAAGTCCTTCTCCTCATCACCTGGCCCTCCAGGAGGCCAGTGGAAATCGGAGACGGTGAACCCGCCTGGAGTCTCCAGGCCGTCGAGGGGCTTCGCCCATTCGTTCCGAAGGGCGTAGGCGGCATCGAGCTCCTTCGAGGCCGCGTCCCTGTCCCGCTGGTACGCAACGGCCAGCTGGGTTTCCTCCCAGTGGTCGCGGTCGGCCAGGACGTGCAGCTTGTCCGGGGATTGGTTGAGGCCGTCCTGGGCGGTGGCGGCCATGGACGGCCCACCCAGGCGCAGCACATCCGCCATCAGGCACTGGTCCTGCCGCAGTTGTTCGGCTGCCGTGTCCTCGGACCAGTCGTTCGAGTCGTTCGCCGGGGCGGCTGCCTCCGTGCCGGTGAGCCGATCCAGCACCTCGGGCTGGACGGCCAGGCCCGTCAGTACGGCCAGGGCCGCCGCGGACGTGACGACGGAGGCCAGTAATCGGGATCTGCCGGGTCTGGGCACGAAACGGGTTCTGGGCAGGAAGGGCCCTGGTCTTGGGCGCAAGGAAGCATCCCCCTCATCGCAAAGGAAGGCGTCAGGGGGTGCCTGTCAGAAGAGGCGGAGGAGATGTGCGAACAGCCGGTTTCGCGGCATGACAGTACGTCCCTCCCCGTGGCGACGGTGTCCCCCCGGTCGCCGATGACGCGCGCTGTGGCGGGGTGGTCAGCTCCGCCGGGCGCGACGATCACTTTAGGTACAAGTGTTCGGGTAGACCAGAGGGTTTCTTCGAGGCGGGAGCCGCATGGCGCGAATGAAGCCATGGGACTTCACCGGCTCGGTCGACACAGTTCCCGTGAAGCTCCTAGGGATTACCTGTGCGCAACTCGTGAACACAGTATCGAGTCGGGTGCCGCGCAGGGCTGAGATCGACCAGAACCCAGCCATGCCTCGACGTTCGGCGTGCAGCCGGTCAGGCCTCCGCCCCCGGCTCCCGCGCAACCGGCCCCGCCCGGTCCAGCAACCCCGTCCTAGCCGCCAACGCCGCCGCCTCCAGGCGGGAGCCCACGCCCAGTTTCATCAGGACCCGCTGGACGTGCGTGCGGGCCGTCGACGGTGCGATGCCCATGCCCGCCGCGATCAGGCGGGTGTCCTCGCCGTCGGCTACGCGGACCAGGACCTCCACCTCCCGCGGCGTGAGCATCTGGAGCAACCGCTGGCCCTCGTCGTCCGGTTGGGCCGCCGGGTTCAGCAACTCGCTGAACGCGCCCTGCAGCAGTTGCGGCGCCACCGCCGCCTCCCCCGCCCGGGCCTTCATGATCGCCCGCTCGACACCCTCTATGCGCTCGTCATGCCGGACGTACCCGGCCGCCCCCGCCGCGAACGCCGCCGCGATCCCCCGCGGACTCGGCACCGGCCCCAGCACCAGCACCGCCACCTGTGGCCGCTCCCGCTTGATCCGCACCACCGGATCGAAGATCCCCGGCTCCGCCGGCGTGGCCGTCCCGAGCAGGCACACCTCCGGCGCCCGTGTGATCACCAGCTCCGCCGCCCCCGCGGCCGGCGCCGCCGCGGCCAGCACCCGGTGCCCGCGCAGCTTCAGCGCAGAGGCCAGCGCCTCGGCCAGCAATCGGTGGTCGTCGACCACCATGAGCCGCACTCCCATCGAGCAACCCCCCAGTCACCCCGGTCCCTCCAATGGAAGCCCCCCGGCTCCCCCGCCTTCATGCCCCCGGAAGCTACACGCTTGTTCGACGTTGCGCTCCCCTACCCGCGAGAATCGCCCCGGATCGCCGAAATTCCTCTCATTCGAGGTTGACTGAGCCAAACGCGAACGGTCCCGCCCCTGAACAGGGACGGGACCGAAGGCAACCTCAGTCGATCACCAGATGATCATCGGACGATCAGCCCGTACCGAACCCGACCGCCAGGTACTCCTTGTCACCCGTCGAGGACCGCTTGCTCGCGTACACCTTGGACATGTACAGATGCCCCTCGGAGTACAGGAACTCCGAGTAGTCCGGCGACATGCTGGTCTCCACATCGCGCACCTGCTCCGTCGCGGGGTTCTCCAGCAGCTTCGTCTGCTTGAAGCTGCCCCCGTCGATGCTCACGATCTGCCCGCCCTTGTCGTACGGCGGCCGCTTGTACGCGATCAGGTTGCCGCCGTCCATGCGCAGCGGCGAGATCGTGTAGCCGTCGCCCGCGTCGGCCCGCTGCCCGGTCTGCTTGCCGGTGGCGAGGTCGAAGGCGACGATCTCGTTGGTCTGGCTGTACTCACCCTTGCCGTCGTGCTCCTCGGTCGGGATGTACAGCCGGTCGTTGCCGACGGCGAGCTGATTGCAGTACTCGATGCGCGTGATGCCCTCGCAGCGCGCCGCGAACTGCTCGCCCGGTGCCGAGATACGCGTCCGCAGCTTGCCGGTCTTGCTGTCGATGGAGAAGAAGTCCGAGATCCCGCTGCCGTCGCCCGCGGAGTCGCCGACGTCGGCGGCCACCACGAGCGGGTTGGTCGACACGATGCTGGCGTACTCGATGCCCTCGGCCATCTTGTACTCCGAGATCACCTTCCCGGACTTCGGGTCGATGGTCTGGATGTGGAGCTGCCGCTGCTCGTACGAGCCGCACTTGCGCACCGCGACCAGCTTCTCGCCGCCGCCGTACCCGGCGTCGTAGCAGGAGTCGCTCGGCTTCGGGCTCCACAGCGGCTTGCCGGAGACGTCGAAGGCGGCGCCGCCGCTGCTGCTGCCGACGGCGACGGTCTTGCCGCTGACCGTGACGTTGTCGAAACTGATCAGCTGGTCACCGGTCTTGACGGTCTTGGTCCACAGCTCCTTGCCCGCGTCGAGATCGATCAAGGCGACCTGGCTGCACCCGTGCGAGGGGTCGGCCTTGGTCGGCATCGCGGGCTGGTAGAGGATCGCCGTCTTGTTGTCCTCGGTGACGTAACGGCTGGCCTGGCAGACGGGGCCGTCCAGCGGGATCGTCCACTGCTTGCCGCCCTTGTCGCGGTCGTAGCCGACGATCTGGGCGATGCCGCTCTTGGCGTACGTCTTGTCGGTGAGCCACGAGCCGGAGACGACGACCGTGCTGTCGTTCTTCACCTCGGGCGCCGGGACCTGGAAGAGGACCTTGGCGCTGGGGTCGGACGGTGCCTTCTCCTTGCCGCCGGAGGTGGTGCCGCCGTTGTTGTCGTCCTTGCCGCCGGTGCTGCCGCCGGAGCTCGCGGTGTCGTCCTTCTTGCCGTCGTCCTTGGACGAGGAGTACCAGACGCCGCCGCCGATGATCAGGGCGATCGCCACGACCGCGGCGACGATGATCGCCAACTGCGCGTTGAACTTCTTGCCGCCGCCGGGCTGTCCCGGGTGTCCCGGCTGCCCCGGGTGTCCGGGCTGCGCCTGGAGCGGCATGGTCCCCTGCGGATAGCCGTAACCGGGCTGACCGTAGCCCGGCTGCCCCGGCTGTCCGGGCTGCCCGTAAGGCGCCTGCGGCGGCTGCCCGTACGCCCCGGGCTGCTGCCCGGGGTAGCCGTAGCCGGGCGGCGGACCCTGCGGAGCCTGCGGCGGCTGGGGCGGCGTCTGCGGAGCCGCCGGCGGGGGCGTCTGGGGAGCCTGCGGATAGCCGTACCCCGGCTGCGGGGGCTGGTCCTGGGGCGGCCCGAAGCCTCCACCGGACGGTGGCTGTTGGGGCGGCGGGGGCGGCGGCTGGGTCATGACGTGAGCACCTCGGGGATGGGGAGGGAAGACGACGAAGAGGGGAGAAGAGTCACTTGCCGTAGGCGAGCATCAACTTCTCCTTCGTGTCGTCGTTTCCGCTCAGCCGGGTGGTCGAGATGTAGAAGCGACCGCCGGCCCAGTCGATGTCCTTGGAGAAGAAACCGTCCTCGATCTCCGCCGCGCCCTGCGGGTTCTGCAGCAGCTTGGCCGGCTTGTGGCCGCTGCCGCCGGTCGGGATGGACACGACCTGGCCGCCCGAGTCGTACGACGGCTGCACATAGGCGATGAGTTTGCCGCCCTCGACCTTCATCGGCAGCATCGATTCGTCGACCGGGGACTTGACGCGCCACTTCTCCTTGCCGTCGGCGAGGTTGACCGCGACGATCTCGTTGGCGCCGGTGGTCGCCTCGGTCGGCAGATAGAGCGTGGTGTCGTCGACGGCGACGCCCTCGCAGCCCTGGAGGTCACGCTCGAGGATGGCCCAGCCGCACTCGGGGGCGAAGTCCTCGTCGAAGCCGACCTGCGAACGGAACTTGCCGCCGGAGGTGAACGTCGAGATGTTCCAGGACTTCTTTTCCTCGTTGGTGCTGTAGATGACCAGCGGGCTCACGGAGTAGGCGCGCGCGACCCGCCAGCCCTTGTCGAACTTCTGGGTCCACTCGACCTTGCCGGTGCGCGGGTCGAGCTGCTGCACCTCGTCGTGCTCGTTGTTGCCACCGGCGCCGCAGGAGGAGACGGCGATCAGCTTCTCGCCGCCCGCGAACGCGGCGGGGAAGCAGGACGCGCCGTAGCGCTTCTTGTCGAAGAGCTTGTCACCGCTGGTGACGTCGTACGCGGTGCCCGACTGGGAGCGGCCCACCATCAGCGTGTTGCCGGTGACGGAGAGTTCGACGGACAGGGTCGAGTCGAAGAGGGCGCCCTCGGCGACCTCCTCCTTCCAGCCCTTCTCGCCGGTGTTGAGGTCGATCTCCTGGAGCTGGTTGCACTTGGCGCGGTCGCTGCTGCCGCTCATGTAGGCGACGACGATCTTGTCTTCGGCCGTCTTCTCCGGAGTGGTCGCGCAGATCTTCTGGGGGAAGGTGATCGTGTCCCAGGCCGGCTTGCCGTCGCCGACGTTGTAGGCGAAGAGCTGCTTGTACGCCGCCTTCACCGCGGACTTGTCGGTGATCCACATGCCGGGGGCGTCGGCGCCGGAGCCGGGCGCGTCGGGCGCCTCCTTGTACCAGAGGACCTTGGCCTCGCCGGCCTGGCGGCCCTCGTTGAGGTTCTCCGGGTCCTCGCCGCCGTCGCCGCGGCCGTCACCGGGGTTGACCGGGTCGGAGCCGCCGCCCTTGGAGTCGTCGCTCTGCTGGGCGACCGGCTTCTTCTTGCCCTTGCCGTCGTCACCGCCGGTGACCGCCCACACCGTGCCGCCGACCACGAGCAGCGCGGCGACCGCGGCGCCGATGATCAGGGCGGGCTTGCCCTTGAAGGGGTTGCTCGAACCGCCCCCGGGCGGGGTGCCGGGCGCGCCGGGGTACTGCGGCTGGGGCGGGTAGCCGTAGCCGGGCTGGCCGTACGGACCCGGCTGCTGCGGCTGGCCGTAGGGGCCGGAGTTGTACGGGCCCGGCTGGCCGTAGGGCCCGGGCTGCTGCGGATAGCCGTACCCCGGCTGCGGGGGCGGCGGTGTCTGCGGCGGGCCCTGCGGGGGCGGCGGCGTCTGGGGCGGGCCCTGCGGGGGCGGCGGGGTCTGCGGTGCCCCGTAGCCACCGCCCTGCGGCGGTTGGTTCTGCGGTGCTCCGAAGCCACCGTGCGGTGGCTGATTGGGCGGCTGAGTCATCAGCGGCTCCCCCGTTCGATCACTGATTTTTAGCCACGCCCTGAGGTACGCGATGGGCTCAGAGTCGTTTCATAAAGTTCTAAGACGGCTCTTTCTATCACCCCGTTCCCACAACGGACCGGGCCGTATCGCCCCCTGTTCCCAAGGGAGGACCGGCCCGTGATGCCGTCGTTATGCGCCTTCACGCACCCTTCACGCGTCCTCGGCGAGTTCCAGCCAGCGCAGCTCCAGTTCCTCTCGCTGACCGGCCAACTCGCGCAATTCGGTGTCCAGTTCGGCAACCTTCGCGAAGTCCGTGGCGTTTTCGGCGATTTGGGCGTGAAGCTTGGTCTCCTTCTCGGAAACCTTGTCGAGCTGCCGCTCGATCTTCTGGAGTTCCTTCTTGGCGGCGCGCTGGTCGGCGGCGCTCTTCTCCGGGGCGGCGCTCTGCTGCGCGGCGGCGGCGGGTGCCGAGGCGGCCGCGGCCTCCTCCATGCGCCGGCGTCGCTCCAGGTACTCGTCGATGCCGCGCGGCAGCATCCGCAGGGCGCCGTCGCCGAGCAGGGCGAACACCCGGTCGGTGGTGCGCTCGACGAAGAACCGGTCGTGGGAGATGACGATCATCGAGCCGGGCCAGCCGTCGAGCACGTCCTCGAGCTGCGTCAGCGTCTCGATGTCGAGGTCGTTGGTGGGCTCGTCGAGGAAGAGGACGTTGGGCTCGTCCATGAGCAGACGCAGGAGCTGGAGCCTGCGGCGCTCACCGCCGGACAGGTCGCCGACCGGCGTCCACTGCTTCTCCTTGGTGAAGCCGAACGTCTCGCAGAGCTGCCCGGCGGTCATCTCGCGCCCCTTGCCGAGGTCGACGCGCTCGCGCACCTGCTGCACGGCCTCCAGCACCCGTGTGCTCGGCTCGAGTTCGACGACCTCCTGGGACAGGTAGGCGAGCTTGACCGTCTTGCCGACCTTGACCTGCCCGCCCACGGGCTGCGTCTCCCCGTCGGTCCGGGACGCCTCGGCCATGGCCCGCAGCAGGGAGGTCTTCCCGGCCCCGTTGACACCGACGAGACCGATCCGGTCGCCGGGCCCGAGCTGCCAGGTGACGTGCTTGAGGAGGACCTTGGGGCCGGCCTGGACGGTGATGTCCTCCAGGTCGAACACGGTCTTGCCCAGCCGGGTGGACGCGAACTTCATCAGCTCGCTGCTGTCCCGGGGCGGCGGTACGTCCTTGATGAGCTCGTTGGCGGCCTCGACCCGGAAGCGCGGCTTGGACGTACGCGCGGGCGCCCCGCGCCGCAGCCAGGCCAGCTCCTTGCGGACGAGGTTCTGCCGCTTGACCTCCTCGGTGGCGGCGATGCGCTCGCGCTCGGCCCGGGCGAAGACGTAGTCGGAGTAGCCGCCCTCGTACTCGTAGACCGATCCGCGCTGGACGTCCCACATGCGGGTGCACACCTGGTCGAGGAACCAGCGGTCGTGGGTGACGCACACGAGGGCGGACCGGCGGACCTGGAGGTGCCGGGCCAGCCAGGAGATGCCCTCCACGTCGAGGTGGTTGGTGGGCTCGTCGAGGACGAGCAGGTCCTGCTCCTCGATGAGCAGCTTGGCGAGGGCGATACGGCGCCGCTCACCGCCGGACAGCGGCCCGATGACGGTGTCCAGGCCCGCCGGGAACCCCGGCAGGTCGAGCCCGCCGAACAGGCCGGTCAGCACGTCCCTGACCTTGGCGTCGCCCGCCCACTCGTGGTCGGCCATGTCGCCGATGACCTCGTGGCGGACGGTCGCCTCGGGGTCGAGGGAGTCGTGCTGCGTGAGCACGCCGCTGCGCAGTCCGCCGGAGTGCGTGACGCGCCCGGTGTCGGCCTCCTCCTGCTTGGCGAGCATCCGGATCAGGGTCGTCTTGCCGTCGCCGTTGCGGCCGACGACGCCGATGCGGTCCCCTTCGGAGACGCCGAGGGAAACGCCGTCGAGCAGGGCGCGGGTGCCGTACACCTTGCTGACGTTCTCGACATTGACCAGATTGACGGCCATTACTCTCCTGACAAGGGGGATGGAACGACTTTCCAGGGTAGTCGCGCGCAGGGGTGCTCCGGCCGGGGCGGTCAGCCGCCGTCCGCGGCTTCCCGGCGGCGCTGGTAGCGCCACACGTCCATCAGCCTCTCGTCGAACGGCAGCTCCGGATCGAGGGGGCCGATCCGGTGCTCGGCCTCCACGCAGCGCGGATCGTCGCGGTACGCCAGCCCGGACACGGCGCAGATGCGGATCGGCTGCCGCTCGTCATGGGTGAGGGCGACCAGCGCGTCCCCCGCCTCGGGCTCGCTCCCCCGGTGGTGGGCGAGCCAGTGGCACACCGCCTCGCGTACGCCGGGGTCCTCGTCACGGGCCAGGGTGAGCACGGTGGTGAGGCTCTCGGGGTGGTGCACGGTCTGCGGTACCAGTGCGCGCACCCTCGGGTCCGGGTGGGTGAGGTGCGACAGCCCTACGGCCTCGATCTCGGGGGCGCTGTCATGGGTCATCGCGTGCAGCAGCACCGCCAGCACCTCCGGGTCCTCCTCCTGCTCCGCCCAGGGCACGAGCTCCCGCCCCCGTTCCCAGAACGGCTGGCTTCCCTTGACGACGTCTCCGAAAATCAGGGACAGCAGGAGGTCGGCGGCGAGCAGGCGGTGCGTCCGGTCGGGGTGGTTGAGCAGGTCCCGGCTCCATCGCCAGGTCTCCTCGTCGGTCCGCCGGCCGAGCGTGAACACGACGTCGCACCACACCACGTGGTCCCGGTCGGGGTGGGCGATGGCCCGATCCACCAGTTCGTCGAAGGGGGTGCGGATGCCGTAGCGCGTCTCCAGGACGGTGAGGATCGCCAGGTGCTCGTCGCGCACGGTCACCCCGCCGAGCGTGAGCTGCTCGCACCACCAGCCGATCTCGTCGTCCACGACCCTGATCCGCTCGATGGGCCCGGTGAGGCCGGTGATGCGGCGCAGTTCGGCCTCAGCGCCCGCCTCGGCCCGGCTCCGGGCGCGGGCCAGCAGTTCCTCGCGGTCCGGGAGCGGCAGCGGTACGCGGTGCCGTACGAACGCGTCGGTCAGTACGTACGAGCCGCCGTCCACCGCCCGCAGCAGCGGGGTGGTCCCGTCGGGCAGCCGGCGCAGGGGGTCGGCGCCGCCCTGGAGCAGCGCCTCCGCGACGGGTTCGTCGTAGGCCGCCACGGCGAGGCAGAGGACCGGCAGGCCGTCGGCGAGGGTCTCGGGGCAGGCCCCGGACTCCAGCAGAGTCCGGACCTCGTCCGCGTCTCCGCGCCGTACGGCCGCGACGAGTTTCTCCACGCGTGTCCCCCCTTGTCAGACAACCGGGGGAGCCTAAGCGGCCCCCGGCGACCGGGGCACGCGATTAAAGCCCGGCTAGAGCCCGGCGACCGTCGCCCCGGGCGTCGGCCCCGAGGCCGTCCGCACGGTCCGGCAGGTGCCGGAGGACACCAGCGCCTGCGCCACCGCGGCCGCCGACTCCGGGTCGCGGACGAGGAACGCCGTGGTCGGGCCGGAGCCGGAGACCAGGGCGGCGAGGGCGCCCGCGGCGCGGCCGGTGGCCAGGGTGCCGGCGAGTTCCGGGTAGAGGGACAGGGCGGCGGGCTGGAGGTCGTTGGAGACGGCGGCGGCGAGCGCGTCCGGGTCGCCCTTGGCGAGGGCGGCGAGGAGTTCCTGGGAGGCGACGGGCCCGGGGATGTCCGTGCCCTCGCCGAGCCGGTCGAACTCGCGGAACACGGCCGGGGTGGACAGGCCCCGCTCGGCCATGGCGAACACCCAGTGGAAGGCGCCGCCGACCTCCAGGGGCGTGAGCTGCTCGCCCCGCCCGATGCCGAGGGCCGCCCCGCCGACCAGGCTGAACGGCACGTCGCTGCCCAGCTCGGCGCAGATGGCGAGCAGTTCGTCCCGGGAGGCGCCGGTCTCCCACAGCGCGTCGCAGGCCACCAGGGCGGCGGCGCCGTCCGCGCTGCCGCCCGCCATGCCGCCGGCGACGGGGATGTCCTTGGCGATGTGGAGGTGGACGTCGGGGCTGCGGCCGTACCGCCCGGCGAGCGCCTCGGCCGCCCGCGCGGCCAGGTTCGTACGGTCCAGGGGGACCAGGTCGGCGTCCGGGCCCTCGCAGGTGACGCGGAGCTCGTCGGCCGGGGTCACGGTGACCTCGTCGTAGAGGCTGACGGCGAGGAACACGTTGGCCAGGTCGTGGAAGCCGTCGGGGCGGGCGGGGCCCACCGCGAGCTGGACGTTGACCTTGGCGGGGACGCGGACCGTGACGCTCACACGGGCTCCTTCTCCTGGTGCTGGTTCACCTTGTGCTCGGCGATACGCGCGAACTCTTCCACGGTCAATGACTCGCCCCGCGCCTGCGGGGAGACCCCGGCGGCGACGAGGGCCGCCTCGGCGGCGGCAGCGGACCCGGCCCAGCCGGCGAGCGCGGCCCGCAGCGTCTTGCGGCGCTGGGCGAACGCCGCGTCGACGACGGCGAACACCTCCGTCTTGGAGGCCGTCGTCCTGATCGGCTCGGTCCGGCGGACGAGGGAGACCAGACCGCTGTCGACGTTGGGCGCGGGCCAGAAGACGTTCCGCCCGATGGCGCCGGCCCGCTTGACCTCGGCGTACCAGTTGGCCTTCACCGAGGGGACGCCGTACACCTTCGAGCCGGGGTCGGCGGCGAGCCGGTCGGCGACCTCCGACTGGACCATGACGAGCGTGCGGTCGATGGTCGGGAAGGTGGCGAGCATGTGCAGCAGCACCGGGACGGCCACGTTGTAGGGGAGGTTGGCGACCAGCGCGGTCGGGGCGGGGCCCGGCAGCTCCGTGACGTGCATCGCGTCGGAGTGGACGAGCGCGAACCGGTCGGCGCGCTCCGGCATGCGGGCCGTGATGGTCGCGGGCAGCGCACCGGCGAGCACGTCGTCGATCTCGACGGCCGTGACGCGGTCGGCGGCCTCCAGCAGCGCGAGGGTGAGGGACCCGAGCCCCGGGCCCACCTCGACGACCACGTCGTCGGGGTGGACCTGTGCGGTGCGGACGATGCGGCGGACGGTGTTCGCGTCGATCACGAAGTTCTGGCCGCGTTGCTTGGTGGGGCGTACGCCGAGGGCGGTCGCGAGTTCGCGGACGTCGGCGGCGCCGAGGAGGGCGTCGGGGGCGGGGCTGGTCACGGGGACAAGGGTACGGGGGCTTCGAACGCGGCCACGCCGGGCGGCCGTCTCTACCCGTGCAGCCGCCCCCCGCAGTGCGGCCAGGGACTCGCGCCCCGTCGGACGTACAGCTTCTTCGCGCGGTACGTCTGTTCCGCCGCCGGGGCGTCCTGGGGGCGGCCGCTGCCGCCGAGGGACTGCCAGGTGTGGGTGTCGAACTGGTAGAGGCCGCCGTAGGTGCCCGAGGAGTCGACCGCGTCGGGGCGGCCGCCGGACTCGCAGGCCGCGAGGCCCTGCCAGTTCAGGTGGTCGGCGCCCTGCACGGACGTCGGCCGGGGTTTGGTGCCGACCTTCACCTCCTGCGGGCGCGGCTCGCGCACCACCTCGGCCCTGATCCGGCGCGGCTTCTGCTTGACGCCGTTGACGGTGCGCAGGGAGTACGTGACCCGGCGCAGGCCCGCCTCGCCCGCGCGCTCCACGACCTCCGTGCCCTGGAACAGGGTCGGATCCTCGCTCCGCCGCACCTGGAAGGGGATCGGCTCCTCGCGGACCTCCTTGCCGCCGGTGATCCGCAGCACCGTGACGGTCTGCCCGTCGCGAGGGAAGCTCCCCTGCGGGACGGACGTGGTGTCCTGGCCGCGTAGGGTGATCCCGGCCTCGTCCACGGCCTCCCGCACGGTCGCCGCGTTGGTGCGGACGGTGCGGGCGCGGCCGTCCGCCATGATCGTGACCGTGCGCTCGGTCCGTACGTCCAGCGCGAGCCCTTCTCGGCCGATCTGCCGGGAGCGCGAGGTCGACAGGTAGGCGCCCTCCTGCCGCACCCCCAGCTCTCTGAGCGCCCCCGCCACCGTGTGTGCCGTCGTCCACACCTCGCGCCGATGCCCGTCGAGGGTCAGCCGCACGGGACGGGCGTAGTGCACGGCGACCTCGTCGCCGCTGGCGATCTCCGTGCCGGGCCCGGGTGCCACCACGTCGTGGGCGCCGACCTCGACACCCTCCTCCGACAGCAGCTCGGTGACGTCGTCGGCGAAGGTGTGCAGCGTGCGTGCCTTGCCGTCGACGTTGAGCTCGATCGCCTTGTCCTTGGCGACGAACGCCGTGGTGCCGCCCGCCAGGAAGGCGACGACCAGGGCCTGCGGGAGCAGCCGCCGCATGGAGCTGTCCGGGCGCTCGGCGTACCGCGCCTTGCGTCGGCGCGCGGATCTGCGATGCGAGCCGGTGCGCGCCGCGGCGCGCGAACCGGCGCGGGCTTCGGCACGTGATTCGGCCCGCGACTCCGCGCGCGTGGGGCGCGCGACGGACGCCGCTGCCGGTTCATCCTCCGGGGCGCCCTGCCGGGGCAGCCCGGGCAGGGGCGGCGGCACCTCGTAGGCGGGCCGGTAGGTGTCCGCGTAGGCACCGTCGAAAGCGCCGCCGTACACCGGCTCCGCGTCGGCCGGGCCATACGCCTCGTACATCTCGTACGTCTCGTACTGCGAGTTGCTCACGCCGACACGCTCCAGGGGCCGGAGGGGGTCCAGAGGGGTCCGGATCGGGCCCCCAGAACCTAGCGGAGCGGCCGTCACTCTCCAAAGCGACGCGACTACGCACAGTCGTGCGGTGAGGTGGGTGGCGTGCTCAGTAGCTGAAGGCGCGTGCCGTGTTCGCCGCGAGTGCCGTGGCCAGCGTGTCCTCGTCGACGCCGCGCACCTCGGCCATGGCCCGGACCGTGATCGGCACGAGGTACGGGGCGTTGGGCCGCCCGCGGTACGGCGCCGGTGTGAGGAAGGGCGCGTCCGTCTCCACCAGCAGCAGCTCCGGCGGGGCCACCGCCACCGCGTCCCTCAGGTTCTGGGCGTTCTTGAAGGTGACGTTGCCGGCGAAGGACATGAAGTAGCCGGCGCTCGCGCAGATCTCCGCCATCTCGGCGTCGCCGGAGTAGCAGTGGAAGACGGTCCGCTCGGGTGCGCCCTCCTCCTTCAGGACGCGCAGGACGTCGGCGTGGGCCTCGCGGTCGTGGATGACCAGGGCCTTGCCGTGCCGCTTGGCGATCTCGATGTGGGCGCGGAAGGACCTCTCCTGCGCTTCCTTGCCCTCGGGCCCGGTGCGGAAGTAGTCGAGGCCCGTCTCACCGACGCCCTTGACCTGCTCCAGCGCGGCCAGCCGGTCGATCTCGGCGAGGGCCTCGTCCAGTGCGGCCTGCCCGCCCGGCTCGCGCGCGCCCTGCCTGGACCATCCGTCGGGGTCGCCGTGCACGATGCGCGGGGCCTCGTTCGGATGCAGGGCGACCGTCGCGTGGACGGCGTCGTACGCGGCTGCCGCCTCGGCGGCCCACCGCGACCCCTTGAGGTCGCAGCCGACCTGTACGACCGTCGTCACTCCGACCGAGGCCGCCTTCTCCAGCGCCTCCTCGACCGTGCCGGACTGCATGTCCAGGTGGGTGTGGGAGTCGGCGACCGGCACCCGGAGGGGGTCCGGGAGCGGGGGCGCGGCGTGCTTGCCGGAGTCGTTCGAAGGCATGCCCCGATCCTACGAAAGGGGTACGCCCTCCCCGATGGGGGAGGACCGGGGAGGGCGTCGGCAAGGGAAGCCGGACGGGTCAGCTCGCCTTGCGCTGGAAGGGGTGGAGCAGGTCGGACAGATGCCAGTGGTGGTGCTCGGGCTCCACGCGCCCGTCCGCTCCGGTGTCCTCGGCAGCCGCCTCCGGCGCGTCCGCCGGACCTCCGGGCGGCGGCACGCGGTGGGGCCTGCGCGCGGCGTTGCGCGCCGACTCGACCCGCCCGGGCCGCATGATCCGTACGACGTGGCCGTCGCAGTTCTGGCACGTGGGCTTGGACAGGGGGGAGGGCACGACCTTGCCGTCCGCCACGTAGAGGACGAACTCGTGCCCGGCGGCGTCCGTGTGGTGCTCTATCTCGTACGACTGCTCCCAGCCGTGCCCGCAGCGCATGCACGCGAAGGAGTACGACTCGTTGACGACGGCGGTCGCACCGGCGCGGAGCCCGGTCTGCCCTGCGATCTCACTCATGCCAGCTCCTGTTGTCCGCTGTGGCGAGGACGATTCCGTCCCCGCAACCCAGTGGACTCCTCAGCCGGACCGAAGGCAGCAGACCTGTCGACTATTGGCGCCGATTTGGGCGTTCCTTGCCCCAGCGCCCTTCCTGCTTTGCCCACCCATGGGGCGCACGCTCATTCGACATGCGCCCTGCTCAGAGGGTGTTCACACCACCGTCACCCGGAGTGCTTCGCAGCAACCACCGCATCAAAGACAACCCTCTTCGGCACCCCGGCCTCCACCGCAACCGCGGCGATCGCCTCCTTGCGCCGCTCCCCCGCTTCCTCCCGCACCCGGACCCGCCGCACCAGCTCCTCGGGCCCGATCTCCTCAGGTCCCTTCTCGGGCGCGCCCTCCACCACCACGGTGATCTCCCCGCGCACCCCTTCCGCGGCCCAGGCGGCCAGCTCCCCCAGCCCCCCGCGCCGCACTTCCTCGTACGTCTTGGTCAGCTCCCGGCACACCGCGGCCCGCCGCTCCGCGCCGAACACCTCGGCCATCGCCGCCAGCGTGTCGTCGAGCCGGTGCGGAGCCTCGAAGTAGACGAGGGTGCGCCGCTCCCCGGCCACCTCCCGCAGCCGCCCCAGCCGCTCCCCCGCCTTGCGCGGCAGGAACCCCTCGAAGCAGAACCGGTCGACGGGCAGCCCCGACAGCGCGAGCGCGGTGAGCACGGCGGACGGCCCGGGCACGGCCGTGACCCGTATGTCCTGCTCGACGGCGGCCGCGACCAGCCGGTAGCCGGGGTCCGACACCGACGGCATGCCCGCGTCCGTGACCAACAGCACCCGCGCCCCGCCCGCCAGCTCCTCCACCAGCTCGGGCGTCCGCGCGGCCTCGTTGCCCTCGAAGTACGACACCACCCGCCCCTTGGGCGTGACACCCAGCGCCTGAGTCAGCCGCCGCAGCCGCCGCGTGTCCTCGGCGGCGACGACATCGGCTCCGGCCAGTTCGTCGGCGAGCCGGGGCGGGGCGTCCGCGATGTCGCCGATGGGGGTACCTGCGAGTACGAGGATTCCAGTCACCTCACCATCCTCCCAGGGGCGGAGGATGCGAACGCATACCGGCCATGCACGGGACTCACACAGAACGGTTCCCTACGATGGCGCGGTGACCAGTACCGCGTCCTCCACGGACACCCGGCAGGGCCAGGCGCCGCACGAGCAGCGGCCGTCCTGGCAGCAGCGGCTGCGCCGCTTCGGCTACCAGGGGCAGCCCAGAAGCGACGCCCGCGACGTCCGTGACCGCCTGGTGCCGCCGTACACCGAGCCCAGCCCGCGCCTGTGGGCGGCGCTCGGCATCCCGCACACCCTGGCGGGACGGCTGGTGCGCTGGTCGGCCTGGATCGGCCCGCTGCTCGTCACGCTGCTGGCGGGCGTGCTGCGGTTCTGGAACCTGGGCAACCCCAAGGCGGTGATATTCGACGAGACGTACTACGCCAAGGACGCGTGGGGTCTCGTCCACCGCGGGTTTGAGGTCAACTGGGACAAGAACGCCAACGACCTGATCCTGTCGGGCGGGCACGTCAGCATCCCGACGGACGCGGCGTATGTCGTGCACCCGCCGGTCGGCAAGTACGTCATCGGGATCGGCGAGCTGCTGTTCGGCTTCGACCCCTTCGGCTGGCGCTTCATGACGGCGCTGCTCGGCACGCTCTCCGTGCTGATGCTGTGCCGGATCGGCCGCCGGCTGTTCCGCTCCACCTTCCTGGGCTGTCTGGCGGGCGCGCTGATGGCGGTGGACGGCCTGCACTTCGTGATGAGCCGCACGGCGCTGCTCGACGGCGTGCTGATGTTCTTCGTGCTGGCCGCGTTCGGCTGTCTGCTCGTCGACCGCGACAAGGCCCGCGAGAGACTCGCCGCCGCGCTCCCGGTGGACGCCGACGGCCGGGTCAGGCCCGACCGGCACACGGCCGAGACGGCCCGGCTGGGATGGCGCCCCTGGCGCTTGGCGGCGGGTCTGATGCTGGGTCTGGCCATCGGCACGAAGTGGAACGGCCTCTACGTCCTGGCCGCGTTCTGCCTGATGGCGGTCCTGTGGGACGTCGCCTCGCGCCGGGTGGCCGGCGCCCGGCACCCGTACTCGGCGGTCCTCAAGCGCGACACGGGCCTCGCGTTCCTCGCCACGGTCCCCGTCGCCGTCGTCACCTATGTCCTGGCCTGGACCGGCTGGATCTTCTCCGCCACCGACGGCTCCGGCGGCTACTTCCGCAACTGGGCCGCGACGAGCGGCAAGGGCGGCAGCTGGACCTTCCTGCCCGACTGGCTGCGCAGCCTGTGGCACTACGAGCACCAGGTGTACGAGTTCCACGTCGGCCTGTCCTCGCCGCACACGTACCAGTCCAACCCGTGGAGCTGGCTCGTCCTCGGCCGCCCGGTGTCGTACTTCTACGAGTCCCCGGCGCCCGGCAAGGGCGGCTGTCCGTCCGACGCGGGCGGGAAGTGCGCCAGCGAGGTGCTCGCCCTCGGCACGCCGCTGCTGTGGTGGGTCGCCTGCTTCGCGGTCCTCTACGTCCTGTGGCGCTGGCTGTTCCGCCGCGACTGGCGCGCGGGCGCCATCGCCTGCGGCATCGCGGCCGGCTACCTGCCCTGGTTCATGTACCAGGAGCGCACGATCTTCTTCTTCTACGCCGTCGTCTTCCTGCCCTTCCTGTGCCTGGCGGTGGCGATGCTCCTCGGCGCGATCATCGGCCCGCCCCGCTCCTCCGACACCCGCCGCGTCGCGGGCGCCACGGGCGCGGGCGTCCTGGTCCTGCTGATCGCCTGGAACTTCATCTATTTCTGGCCGCTGTACACGGGCACGCCCATCCCCATAGACGACTGGCGAGCCAGGATGTGGCTGGATACCTGGGTCTGACCTACTTTTCGGTCAAGAATCGAAAACGCCTGTCACTGTGGTAACCGCTTCCCCATAGAGTGCTCCCGGGATCGGGCTTTCTGAACACGTTCAAAGGAGCGTGTGGAGGCTCAACGGGGAGGGGACGGCCCAATGGCCAAGGGGGTCAAGGTCGCTGTCATAGGCGGCGTGTTCGCGGTGATGGTGGGTGGGGCCGGGTACGGCGCCTACAACCTCGTGAGCGCGCTGAACGGCGACGGGGGCACGAGCGGGGTGGCCGCGGAGAAGAAGTCGGGGCCGCCCGGCAAGGACGAGGTCGAGGCGACCACCGCCAAGTTCTTCGCGGCCTGGGAGAAGGGCGAGGCCGCGCAGGCCGCGTCGTACACGAACAACGACGCGGCCGCCGAGCAGTTGCTCACCGCCTTCGGGGACGACGCGCACATCACCGACGTGAGGATCACGCCCGGCACGGCGAACGGCACCACCGTGCCGTACACGGTGAAGGCGAAGGTGGCCTACGACGGGAAGTCCGAGCCGCTCGACTACAAGAGCGAGCTGAAGGTCGTGCGCGGGCTCACCACCGGGCGGGCGCTGGTCGACTGGCAGCCCGCTGTCGTCCACCCCGAGCTGAAGAAGGACGACACGCTCGTCACGGAGAAGTCGGCCAACCCGCCGATCGAGGCCGTCGGCCGTGACGGCGCCGAGCTGACGAAGGAGAAGTACCCCTCCCTCGGCCCGGTCCTGGACGCCCTGCGCGCCAAGTACGGCAAGGAGGCCGGCGGCACCCCCGGCATCGAGCTGGTGATCCGGCACGCCGGCGAGGGCGTCGCCGACACCCCGCTGCTCACCCTCGCCGAGGGCAAGCCGGGCAAGCTCACCACCACCATCAGCACGGGCGCGCAGGCGGCGGCCGAGAAGGCGGTCAAGCGGTTCGCCCAGTCGTCGGTGGTGGCCGTCAAGCCCAGCACCGGCGAGGTCCTGGCGGTGGCCAACAACCGTACGGACGGCTTCAACGCGGCCTTCGAAGGACAGGCCGCGCCCGGCTCCACCATGAAGATCATGACGGCCGCGATGCTCATCGACAACGGCGTGACCTCGATGAACGGCCCGGCGCCCTGCCCGGACACCGCCGTGTGGCAGGGGCAGACCTTCAAGAACCTCACCGGCATGAAGCCCAACGAGGGCGCCACCCTCGCCAACAGCTTCATGCGGTCCTGCAACACCGCCTTCATCAAGCTCATCGACGAGAAGCCGCTCACGGACGCCTCGCTGACACAGGAGGCCGAGCGTCGCTTCGGGCTCGGGCAGGACAACTGGAAGACCGGCATCGTCTCCTTCGACGGCAGCGTCCCCGCGGTCGACGGGCCGGACCGGGCGGCCGGTGCCATCGGGCAGGGCCAGGTCCAGATGAGCCCGCTGAACATGGCCTCGGTGACCGCGACCGCGATCACCGGCAGCTTCCGCCAGCCCTACCTGGTCCCGCCGGAGCTGGACGGCCGGCGGCTCGCGCGGGCCGAGGGCCTGCGGGCGAGCACCGCCGCCCAGCTCAAGCAGATGATGCGGCTCACCGCCACGCAGGGCACCGCCATGGAGGCCATGCGGGGACTGGGCGGGGACATCGGCGCCAAGACCGGTTCCGCCGAGGTCGACGGCAACGCCAAGTCCAACAGCTGGTTCACCGGATTCCGGGGCGACATCGCGGCGGCGGCCATGACCGAGGAGGGCGGTCACGGCGGCGACGCGGCCGGTCCGATTGTCGCAGCCGTGCTACGAACGGGTGGCTGATCTCACCCGCGCAGGACGGGACTCTAGGGTGGTGGACGTCGTTGGGACAGCTGAGGGCAACGGGGACCCTGGGGATTTCCGAAGGAACGGACAAGCAGTGGGCAACAGAAGGCGCGTCGCCGAGCGACGGAAGACGAGACCCGCCGTGATCGGCGGGGTGATCGCCGTGGTCGTCGGTGGTGCCGGGTTCGGCGCCTACGCGCTGTACGGCGGCGGCGCGGCCGCCGACGACGGGACCCGGGCGTCATCGGACGGGAAGCCCAAGGTGAAGACCGGGCCGCTGTCGGCGGCCGAGGTCACCACCACCGCCCGTGCCTTCCTCACCGCCTGGCAGTCCGGGAAGGTTCCGCAGGCCGCCGCGGCCACCGACGAAGCGGCCGCGGCGACGTCCCTGCTCACCGGCTACACCAAGGACGCCCGCGTCAAGGACGTCACCCTCACCCCGGGCAAGCCCACGGGTGACAAGGTGCCCTTCTCCGTCAAGGGCACCGTGGCGTACAAGAACACCGAGAAGCCGCTGGCGTACGAGAGCGCGCTGACCGTCGTCCGCCGCACCAGCGACGGAAAGCCGCTGGTGGACTGGCACTCGGCGGTCGTCCACCCGGATCTGAAGGACGGCGACAAGCTGGTCACCGGCGAGGCGGGCACGCCCCCGGTGAAGGCGCTCGACCGGGACGGCGGCGAGCTGACCAAGCAGAAGTACGCGTCGCTCGGCCCGGTGCTGGACGGACTGCGCGAGAAGTACGGCAAGGAGGCCGGCGGCAAGGCCGGCATCGAGCTGCGGGTCGTGCGCGGGAAGTCCGCCAAGTCGGACGACCTCTCCGACAAGACCCTGCTGGAGCTGAGCAAGGGCACGCCCGGCACGGTGAAGACCACGCTGGACCCCGCCCTCCAGGCGGCGGCCGAGAAGCAGGTCGCGAAGAAGGCCAAGTCGTCGGTGGCCGTCATGCGGGCCTCGACCGGCGAGATCCTGGCCGCCGCCAACGCCTCGCCCGGCTTCAACACCGCCTTCCAGGGCTCGCTCGCGCCCGGCTCCACGATGAAGGTCATCACCGCCTCACTGCTGCTGGACAAGGGCCTGGCCTCGGCGGACAAGAAGCACCCGTGCCCGAAGTACTTCACGTACGGGCACTGGAAGTTCCAGAACGACGACAAGTTCGAGATCAAGGACGGCACGTTCAAGGCGAGCTTCGCCCGCTCCTGCAACACGGCCTTCATCAGCCAGGCGCCGAAGCTCAAGGACGACGACCTGTCCAAGGAGGCCCAGCAGGTCTTCGGCCTGGGGATGAACAACTGGGCGATCGGGGTGCCGTCCTTCGACGGCGCCGTGCCGGTGCAGTCGGCGGCCCAGATGGGGGCCTCGCTGATCGGGCAGGGCGGGGTCCGGATGAACCCGCTGAACATGGCGTCGGTGTCGGCGACGGTCAAGACCGGCACCTTCCACCAGCCGTACCTGGTCTCCCCTGACGTGGACGGGCGCAAGCTCGCCAAGGCCTCGCGCCCGATGCCGGCGGGCACGGCCTCCCAGCTCCGTGAGCTGATGTCGTACACGGCCGCGGCCGGGACGGCGGCGGAGGCGATGTCCGGGGTCGGCGGCGATGTCGGCGCCAAGACCGGGTCGGCCGAGGTCGACGGGCAGAAGAAGCCGAACGGCTGGTTCACCGCCTACCGGGGCGATCTGGCGGCCGCGGGCGTCGTCCAGCAGGGCGGGCACGGCGGTGAGACGGCCGGGCCGATCGTGGCGGCGCTGCTGAAGGCGGGAAGCTGACCAGGAGGGTCAGTGGGTGACCGGTTCCGCGGCGGCCATGTAGGTCCGCCGCAGGAACCGCAGCAGCGCCTGCCGTTCGAACTGCACCACCAGCACTCCCTGCGCGGTGTGGAACTCCACCACGGCCTGGACCCGGCCGCACGGCCACACCCGCACCTCGCCGCTGCCCGTGGGGGCCCGCAGCCCCTCCTCCAGGAGCTCACGGGCGAAGGTCCACTCATGCGCTCCGGGCCGCGGCAGCTTGATGCCCACCGACCGGGGATCCCGGTCGGGGTCGTACCGCAGAGTGACCGGAACCGCCTCCAGCTCATCGATCAACGGGACGGCCGCGTCCGTGACGATGTGGGCTCGCGCGTACTGCTCGACTACGGACATCGGACGGCCCCTTCACCGTGGGCAACCTGAGCGGAAACTGTGCGTCCACTCCCTCTCCAATGTCGCATATTTTCCGGATTGCGCCCTTGGGGCCGGATATGTCGCGAGTGAGATAAGACAAGCGTCACGCTCTTGCAAACCGTTCGCATCAAGCCACATCATCGAAGCGTGCATGTACCTGACGGATTCATCGACGCCCCCACCTCCGCCGCCACCGGTGTGATCGCCGCGGGCGCCATCGCCGTGAGCCTGCGCGGCGCGCGGCGCGAACTCGACGAGCGCACCGCCCCGCTGGCCGGCCTCGTGGCGGCGTTCATCTTCGCGGTGCAGATGCTCAACTTCCCCGTGGCGGCCGGGACCAGCGGTCATCTGCTGGGGGGCGCGCTCGCCGCGATCCTCGTAGGCCCGTACACAGGGGTCCTGTGCGTCTCCGTCGTCCTGCTGATGCAGGGCCTGCTCTTCGCGGACGGCGGCCTGACCGCGCTCGGCGTGAACATCACCAACATGGCGATCGTCACGACGGTCGTCGCCTATGCCCTCTTCCGCGGCCTGGCGAAGGTGCTCCCCCGCACCCGCCGGTCGATCACCGCGGCCTCCTTCGTCGCCGCCCTCGTCTCCGTCCCGGCCGCCGCTCTGGCCTTCACGCTCATGTACGCGATCGGCGGCACCGCCGACGTGTCGATCGGCAAGGTCGCCACCGCCATGATCGGTGTGCATCTCCTGATCGGCATCGGCGAGGCCGCGATCACCGCGCTGACCGTCGGCGCGGTCCTCGCCGTGCGCCCGGACCTGGTCCACGGGGCGCGCGGCCTCACCCCGAAGCTCAAGCTGCGGGTGAACGGCGAACTGGTCGACGCGCCCGGCGCCGAGCCCGCCCCCGTCGCCGCCCGGACCTCACACCGCGGGGTGTGGGCCGGAGGCCTTGTCGCCTCCCTCCTCCTGGCCGGATTCGTGAGCTTCTACGCCTCGGCCGACCCGGACGGCCTGGAGAAGGTCGCCACCGACCACGGCATCGACAAGAAGGCCGAGGAGCACGCCGCCGCCGACTCCCCGCTCGCCGACTACGGGGTCAAGGATGTCGATGACGCCCGCCTGTCCGGGGGTCTGGCGGGCGTCATCGGCGTGGGCGGCACGGTCGTCGCGGGCAGCGCGGTCTTCTGGGCCGTACGCCGGCGCCGCTCGGACGACGCCTCCCCGTCGAACACGTCGAACACGTCTGATACGTCGGATACGTCGGACACGACGAGCAGCACGGGCGTCTGACATGGGTGCGGGTCACGCGCACAAGCTCTACCGGCACGGGCACTCGCCCGTGCACGGCCTGCCGCCGCACACCAAACTCGCCGCCGTGTTCGCCTTCGTGCTGGTCGTGGTGTCGACGCCGCGCGAGGCGATGTGGGCGTTCGGGGGGTACGCCGTGCTGCTGGGCGTCGTCGCGGGCATCGCGCGCGTGCCCGCCGGGTTTCTGCTCCGGAGGCTGCTGATCGAGGTGCCGTTCGTCGCGTTCGCGGTGCTCATGCCGTTCGTGGCGGAGGGCGAGCGCATCGACGCCCTGGGGATGTCCCTGAGCGTCAACGGCCTGTGGGGCGCCTGGAACGTGCTCGCCAAGGGCACGCTCGGCGTCGCCGCCTCCGTGCTCCTCGCCGCCACCACCGACCTGCGCGAACTGCTCCTCGGCCTGCAGCGCCTCAAACTGCCGCCGCTGCTCGTGCAGATCGCGTCCTTCATGATCCGCTACGGCGACGTCATCGCGGACGAGATGCGGCGCATGCGGATCGCCCGGGAGTCCCGCGGTTTCGAGGCGAAGGGCGTCCGGCACTGGGGCGTGCTCGCCAAGTCCGCCGGCGCGCTGTTCATCCGCTCCTACGAACGCGGCGAGCGCGTGCATCTGGCCATGGTCAGCCGGGGCTACGCCGGTGCCATGCCGGTCATCGACGAGGTGACCGCGTCCCGGACGCAGTGGTCGTACGCGCTCGCCCTCCCGGGCATGGCCCTCGTCGTCTGTCTGCTGGGATGGTGCCTGTGACTGATGTGACCCCTTCGCTCGACGTGGCCGGACTGGCCTTCGCCTATCCCGATGGGCATCAGGCCCTCTTCGGCGTCGACTTCTCGATCGCGCGCGGTGAGCGGGTCGCGCTGCTCGGGCCGAACGGCGCCGGGAAGACGACCCTGGTGCTGCACCTCAACGGCATCCTGACCGGCGGCGCCGGCACGGTGCGGGTCGCCGGGCTGCCCGTGGACAAGCGGCACATGGCCGAGATCCGGCGCCGGGTCGGCATCGTCTTCCAGGACCCGGACGACCAGCTCTTCATGCCGACCGTCCGGGAGGACGTGGCGTTCGGGCCCGCGGCGGCCGGGCTGAAGGGGCCGGAGCTGGAGGAGCGCGTGGACCGGGCCCTGGAGCGGGTCGGCATGGCGGAGTTCAAGGACCGCCCGCCGCACCACCTCTCCTTCGGCCAGCGCCGCCGGGTGGCCGTCGCGACCGTCCTCGCCATGGAGCCGGAGATCCTCGTCCTCGACGAGCCCTCCTCCAACCTCGACCCCGCCTCCCGCCGCGAACTGGCCGACATCCTGCGCTCGCTGGACGTGACGGTCCTGATGGTCACGCACGACCTCCCCTACGCCCTGGAGCTGTGCCCGCGCTCCCTGGTGCTCAGCGAGGGCGTGATCGCCGCGGACGGCCCGACCGGCGAACTGCTCTCCGACGAGGAGTTGATGCGCGCCCACCGGCTGGAGTTGCCGTTCGGCTTCGATCCGCGTTCCGTGCCGGCCGCTCCGGCCCGTCCGTGACAATGGGCGCGTGACGAACGAGAAGCCCCCGAGTGGGGGTGCTTCACTGCTGCTGGACGAGCAACTGTGCTTCGCGCTGTACGCCGCCCAGCGCGCGGTGACGGCCGCGTACCGCCCGCTCCTCGACGAACTCGGCCTCACCTATCCCCAGTACCTCGTGCTGCTGGTCCTCTGGGAGCGCGGCGAGACCACGGTCAAGGAACTGGCCGCGGCCCTGCGCCTCGACTACGGCACGGTCTCGCCACTGCTGAAGCGGCTGGAGGCGGCGGGTCTGCTGCGGCGTGAACGCTCGGTGCGGGACGAGCGGTCGGTGCTCGTGGCCGTGACCGGGCGCGGGGAGGAACTCCGGGAGCGCGCGACGTGCGTGCCCGGCGCCCTGCTCTCGGCGACGGGCCTCGACGGCACGGAGATCGCGCGGCTCCGCGAGGAGCTGTGGCACCTGGCCGAGAAGGCGGAGTCGGCGGCCGACCGGGCCCGCTGATCGCGGGTCACCCCGGGTTCTGACCCCCTGGTGGCGCAGGCCTGTTACTGGCCAGTACCTTGTGCACAATGTGTTTGTGCGCACTTGTTTTTGGGGGAGGACAGCATGACTGACGGCCCCGCCGTCGACACCCGCCCGACGAAGATCATGTACGTCGCCGAGGCCACTGCCCACGGCGGCCGTGAGGGCTACGTCACCAGCCAGGACGGTCAGATCGACCTCAAGGTCGCGATGCCCCCGCAGCTCGGCGGCGACGGCAACGGCACCAACCCGGAACAGCTCTTCGCGGCCGGCTACAGCTCCTGCTTCCACAACGCCCTGATCCTGGTCGGCAACCGCGAGGGCTACGACCTGACCGGCTCCACGGTCGCCGCGAAGGTCGGCATCGGCCCCAACGCGCAGCAGGGCTACGGCCTCGCGGTCGCCCTGAGCGTCTCCCTCCCGGTCCTCGACCCCGACCTCGCGACCAAGCTGGTGGACGCGGCCCACGAGATCTGCCCGTACTCGAACGCGACCCGCGGGAACATCGACGTGACCATCCTGCTTGGCTAAGGGGGAGCACCGCGGTACCGCAGCACGAGGAGGAGCACGGACGTGGACGTGAACGGCACAGTCGCCAAGGGCTTCGAGCCGGTCAGGGAAGCGTTCCTACGGAACTTCGAGACGCTCGGCGAGCGGGGCGCGTCGGTCGCCGTCCACCGGGACGGGCAGCAGGTCGTCGACCTGTGGGCCGGCACGAAGGACATCGACGGCACGACCCCCTGGGAGCACGGCACCGCCCAGGTCGTGCGCTCGGCGACGAAGGGCATCGCCGCCGCCGTACTCCTGCTGCTGCACCAGCGCGGACGGCTGGACCTGGACGCGCCGGTGGGCCACTACTGGCCGGAGTTCAAGGCGCGGGGCAAGGAGCGGGTGCTGGTCAGGCACGTCCTGAACCACCGGGCCGGCCTGCCGGTCCTCGACCACCCCCTCACCCCCGAGCAGGCCCTCGACCCGCTGCGGGGCCCCGAGGCGGTCGCCGCCCAGGCCCCCGTGTGGGAGCCCGGCACCGACCACGGCTACCACGCGCTCACCTACGGCTGGATGCTCGACGAGCTGGTGCGGCGCGTGACCGGGCAGGGCGCGGGCGAGTGGCTCGCGGCACAGATCACCGGCCCGCTGGGCCTGGACCTCTGGCTGGGCCTGCCCGAGTCGGAGGCCCACCGGGTGGGACGCGCGGGCCGCGTCGAGGGCCCCGAGCCGACCGGAGGCCTGCGGGCCCGCCCGAAGCGCTCGGTCACCGAGGCCTACGAGGACCCGGCCTCCCTCACCCGCCGCGCCTTCGCGGCGATCACCCCGTTCCCGGAACAGAACGACCCCGCCTACCGCGCGGCGGCCCTGCCCGCGACCAACGCCATCGCGACGGCGGACGGACTGGCCCGCTTCTACGCGACGCTGATCGGCGACACGGCCGGCGCCGCGCGCCTCTTCACGCCGGAGACGGTCGAACTGGCCCGGGCCGAGGAGTCGGCGGGCCCCGACCGCGTCCTGGTGGTCGGCACCCGCTTCGGCCTCGGCTACATGCTGCACGGCAGCGCCTCGCCCTTCCTGGGCCCGGGTTCCTTCGGCCACCCGGGCCGCGGCGGCGCCCTGGGCTTCGCGGACCCGGAGTCCAAGATCGCCTTCGGCTACGTCACGAACGGCTTCCGCAAGACGGTCACGGCGGATCCGCGGGCACAGGCGCTGGTGCGGGCGGTACGGCAGGCCCTGGGGCTCTGAGACTCCCGATCACCCGGTCATCCGCCTCTAGACGTGGATCGGGTGGGAGATCCGCCCGGACGCCTGGTCGATCTCCTCATGGGCTTTGGTCAGCAACTGCATGGCGAGTTCGTTGAGCGCCCGGGCCCCGGCGATCTCCTCTCCGACCCTGGGCTGATTGGTGTCGGACCGGTGCCGGTTGGCCGCCCCGTGCGCCCGTACCTCGGTGCCGTCGGGCAGCCGGACCAGCGCGACCGCGCGCGTGTGCTGGTCGTCCTCCATGAACTCCATCTCGACGTGCCATCCCGCTCGGGTGTGCATCATGACGATCACCTCCGGAAGACCTAGTTCCAGGGTGCTCCTCGCACCGTCCGGACGCACCCGTCCCGACGCGCCTATCCGGCGTGCAGCATCAACCCGATCCCGACGACGAGCAGCCCGGCCGCCGCGATCCTCGGAACGCCGAACCGCTCCTTGAAGAACACGGCCCCGATCGCCGCGCCCACGATGATCGACGACTCGCGCAGGGCGGCGATGGGCGCGAGCTCGGCCTTGGTCTGGGCCCACAGGACGAGGGCGTAGGCGGCGACGGAGAGAGCGGCCCCGATGAGCCCGGTCACGGCGAACGGCCGCAGCAGGGCGACGGTCCGCCCGCGCCAGCGGCTCAGGGCGTACGCGGGGATGACGACCCCTTGCACGGCCATCAGCCAGGCGATGTACCCGAGCGAGGACCCCGACGCACGCACGCCCAGCCCGTCCACGACGGTGTACACGGCGATCGTCAGCCCGGTCGCCAGAGCGGCCCCGATGGCCGCCCAGTCGGGCCGGCGCCCGCGCAGTCCCCACAGGGCGACGCCGGTCAGCCCCGCACAGGACACGGCGATACCGGCGGCGGCCCACCCGTCGGGCACCTCGTGTGCGAAGAGCGCGGCGAGCAGGGTCACGACGAGGGGCGCGGTGCCGCGCGCGATGGGATAGGCCTGCCCGAAGTCGCCCAGCCGGAAGGACTTCATCAGCAGCGCGTAGTAGGCGATGTGGACGGCGGCGGAGAAGAGCAGATACGGCCACGCCCCGGCCGCCGGGAACGCCACGAACGGCGCGAGCGCCAGCCCGATGACCAGCCCGCCGCCCGAGATCAGCGCGAACCCGGCGAGCTTGTCCGTGATCTTGTGCGCGATGGCGTTCCAGCTTGCGTGGGTCACGGCGGCGAGCAGAACCGCGGCTGTGACCAGCGGCGTCACGAGGCGCTCTCGCGCACGTCCACCAGGGTGGCACCGGCATGGGCGACGAGGTCGCGGGGCGTCATGGGGAACACGGTGTACGGCGTCCCGGCCGCCGCCCACACGGTCTCGTGGCCGAGCAGGGACCGGTCGGCGAGCACGCGCGTCCGCGTCCGGTGCCCGAAGGGCGGCACGCCGCCGATGGCATAGCCGGTCGTCTCCCGCACGACATCGACCTTGGCCCGGGTGACCTTGTCCACACCGAGCTCCTTGCGCACCAGCTCGAGGTCGACCCGGGAGGCCCCGTCCATGAGTACCAGCACGGGCACCCCGTCCGCCGCGAAGATCAGCGACTTGCAGATCTGGCTCAGCTCACACCCGAGGGCGGCGGCGGCCTCGGCGGCGGTACGGGTGGCTTCCGGAAAGCGCCGGATGAGCGGCACGACCTCGTCGAGCCCGAGTTCCCGCAGGGCCTGGGCGAAAAGGGGATGTGCTCCGGAGTCCTCGGCGTCAGTGGCGGCTGTCGTCGTCATGGGGGCACGCTAGCGGTCCGTGTATCGGACACGCGAGGGGGATTCAGCGGAGATCGTCCGCCGGCGCGACATCCGCGAACTCCAGCCTTTAGGGCCGCTCGACCTTCGTGCGGAGGATCTCGCGGGCCTGCTCCGCGGCGCGGGCCGTGCTCTCGCTGACGAAGTCGAGGAAGCGGGCGATGTTCTCGAGCCGGGCGGCGACCGGGGTGCCGGGGCCGAGAACGCCGACGCCCTGGCGTGCGATCTCGACGATCTGGGCGATGGACCGGGCGCTGGCCATCATCGACTGGTACCAGATGTCGTCGTCGACGGTGTAGCGCTCACGGCGGCGTTCGTCGCGTTCCCGGCGGACGAGGCCCTGGCTGTCCAGGAACGAGATCGCCTTGGAGATGGACGCCGGGCTGACCTGGAGGCGCTGGACGAGCTCGGACGCGGTGAGGCTGCCGCTGTCGGTCAGGGTGAGGCAGGCCATCACCCGGGCCGGCATCGTGGTCATGCCCGAAGCCATGAGGACGGTGGTGAACACCTCCTCGTACTCACGCGCGGCCTCGGTATCGCGCCCTTGGGCCTGCGGGGGCGCCTCGGCCGCCCGGGGCGTGGCCTGCCGGCGCCGGTGGGCGCGGCGTTCGGTGGCGCGGTGGGCCAGGTCGGCGCGGTAGGCGGTGGGACCGCCGTTGCGCATGACCTCGCGCGTGATGGTCGAGGTCGGGCGGTCGACGCGTCTGGCGATCTCCGCGTAGGCGAGGCCGTCGGCCAGTCCCAGCGCGATCTGCTGACGTTCCTGCTGGGTGAGCCTGCCTCCCGGCATCGCGATCTCCTTCGTTCTCCTCAGATGGCGTCCAGCATAGCGTTCACTTTCATTTGATTGCAACGAACACTCAGAGGACGTTGCATTAAATCAGCAACCATTGCAACGAAATTACTGCGTTCACCTGCATCTACTCCCATCAATCGCAACGAGTGCGTTGCCAGATCCATGAACGCAACGTAGCGTTTCTCTCATCAGAAACAACGAACCGAAGGAGAGCACGATGCAGAAGTTCACCTCCCCCGCCCCGATCTCCGCCGTCCTCGACATCCCCGCCGGACGCGTCCAGTTCATCGCCGCCGACCGGGCCGACACCACCGTCGAGGTCCGGCCCGCGGACAGCTCGAGCGGCCGCGACGTGAAGGCCGCGGAGCAGATCAACGTGGAGTACGGCGACGGCGTCCTGCGGATCGAGGCCGCACCGGCGAAGAACCGGATCCTCGGCAACTCCGGGTCCGTCGAGGTGACCGTCCAGCTTCCCGCCGGCTCCCGCGTCGAGGCGAAGGCGGCCAGCTCCGAGTTCCGGGGCGTCGGACGGCTCGGCGATGTCGCCTTCGAGGGCGCGCACGGCTCGGTCAAGCTCGACGAGACCGAAGGCGCCCGCCTCACCCTCCTCGCCGGCGACGTCTCGGTCGGCCGGCTGGGCGGCCCCGCGGAGATCAGCACCCAGAAGGGCGACATCCGTATCGCCGAGGCCATGGGCGGCACGGTCGAGCTGCGCACCGAGCACGGCGAGATCTCGGTCGGCGCCGGCCGCGGCGTCTCCGCCTCCCTGGACGCCGGCACCGGATTCGGCCGGATCCACAACGCGCTGATGAACGCCGACGGCGCCACCGCCGCCCTGAACATCCGCGCGACCACCTCCTACGGCGACATCACCGCCCGCAGCCTGTAAACGGGATGAGCGCGGAAAAGCCGGTGAGGGCGCCCCGTCCCCACGGAGCCCTCACCGGCCGGTTTCTCAGAAGCGGTGCGGCGTCAGGCGCGCACCAGCTCCCGGTCCGTGTCCCCGCGGTCGGAGTCCGAGCGCAGGCCCTCGCCCTCGACATCCACGTTGGGCAGCGCCCGGTCCAGCCACTTGGGCAGCCACCAGGCCTTGCGGCCCAGGAGGGCCAGGACGGCCGGGACGATGGCCATGCGGACGATGAACGCGTCGAAGAAGACCGCGATGGCGAGGCCGAAGCCGATCATCTTGACCATCGACTCGGACGAGCCGATGAAGCCGGCGAAGACCGCCATCATGATGACCGCCGCGGCCGTCACCACCCGGGCGCCGTGCCGGAAGCCCGTCACGATCGCCTGGCCGGCCTTCTCGCCGTGGACGTAGGCCTCCCGCATCCGGGTCACCAGGAACACCTCGTAGTCCATGGCGAGGCCGAAGACCACACCGACCATGAAGATCGGCATCATCGACATGACCGGGCCCGTCTGCTCCACGCCCATCAGGCCCGACAGCCAGCCCCACTGGAAGACCGCGACCACGGCGCCGAGGGCCGCCATCACCGACAGCAGGAAGCCGAGGGCCGCCTTCAGCGGGACCAGGATCGAGCGGAACACCACGATCAGGAGGAGGAAGGCCAGGCCGACCACCAGGACCAGGTAGGGGACCAGCGCGTCGTTGAGCTTCTCGCTGACGTCGATGTTCATCGCCGTGCTGCCGGTGACCAGGACGTTCGCGTCCGTGTCGGCCTTGATGCCCGTGCCCGCGTCCCGGATGCCGTGCACCAGGTTCTCCGTGGTCACGGAGGACGGCTGGGAGCCCGGGATCACGGTGATGGTGGCCGTGTCGCCGGCCTTGTTGGGCGCCGGCGGCGTCACCGTGACGACGTCCTTCAGGCCCTTGATCTCGTCGCCGACCTGTGTGAAGGCCGCCTTCGGGTCGTCGCTGCCCTTCGCGTCGACGACGACCATCAGCGGGCCGTTGAAGCCGGGGCCGAAGCCCTCCGACAGCAGGTCGTAGGCGCGGCGCTGAGTGGTGGAGGTGGGCTGGGAGCCGTCGTCCGGCAGGCCCAGTTCCAGGCTCGACGCCGGGACGGCCGCCGCGCCGAGGCCGATGACGCCGAGCAGCAGGACCGCGATCGGGCGGCGCACGACGAAACTCGCCCAGCGCGTGCCCAGGTTGGGGCGCTCCGGCTTCTTCGGCGCCCGGCCGAGCCGCTTGCCCTTCTCCCCCATCGGCTTCACCCTCCGGCCGGCGTACCCGAGCAGCGCCGGGATCATGGTGAGTGCGATCAGCACCGCGATGGCCACCGTGCCCGCCGCCGCGACACCCATCTTCGTCAGCATCGGGATGTTGACGACCGACAGACCCACCAGCGCGATCACGACCGTCAGGCCCGCGAAGACCACCGCCGAGCCGGCCGTGCCGGTGGCCCGGCCCGCGGCCTCCTCGCGGTCGCGGCCCTCGGCCAGTTCGGCGCGGTAGCGGGAGACGATGAACAGGGCGTAGTCGATGCCGACCGCCAGGCCGATCATCATCGCCAGGGTGGAGGTCGTCGAGCCCAGATCCAGCACACTGGCCAGGGCCGTGATCGTGGAGACGCCGATGCCCACGCCGATGAGCGCCGTCAGCAGCGGCAGACCGGCCGCGACCAGGGAGCCGAAGGTGATGACGAGGACGACGGCCGCGACCGCGATGCCGATGATCTCGCTGGAGCCGGTGTGCGGGACCGTCTGGAGCGCGTCACCGCCGATCTCGACGGTCAGCCCGCTCTTCCGCGCGTCCTGCGCGCTGTCCTGAAGGGCGTCGCGGGAGGAGTCCTCCAGCTCCATGCCGGAGACCTTGTACGACACCTGCGCGTACGCGATCGTGCCGTCCTTGCTGACGGCCTTCGCCTGGTACGGGTCGGTGACGCGGGCGACCTCGGAGCCGTCGGCCAGTTCCTTGACGGCCTCCCGGACCGTCGCCTTGTTGCCGGGGTCGGTCATCTTCTCGCCGCTCGGCGCCTTGAAGACGACGCGTGCGGTGGCTCCGTCGGCGCTCACGCCGGGGAAGCGCTGTTCCAGCAGGTCGAAGGCCTTCTGGGCCTCCGTGCCGGGGATGGAGAACGAGCTGTTGCCCGCGGCGGGGGCGCTGGCCGCGCCGACACCGGCGAGGGTCAGCAGGGCCACCCATATCAGGGCGACGAAGTGCCGCCGCCGGAACGAGAGCCGGCCGAGTTTATAGAGGAAAGTGGCCACGAGGGCGTACTCCCGGTCAGGTCGTGGGGTATTTCAGGGCAGGGGTGATCAGCCCGACGACGTGAGCGGCGATCGCGTCAGGTGCTGCGGTGGGGATTGCTCAGGGGTGGTTCAGGGGTGGTTCAGGTGGTGGGGATGCCGAGGGCGGGGAGGACCACGGCGTCGATGTACGAGATGAGGAAGGCCTGCGTCGGCGGCTGGTCGTCGATCAGCGTGCGGGTGGCGAAGGCGCCCACCAGCATGTGCACGACGTAGTCCAGTGCCGGACAGTCGGCGCGGATCTCGCCACGGTCGACCGCCTTGCGCACCACCCGCTGGAACTCCTCCATCTCCGGCTCGATGAGCAGTTCCCTGAAGGCCTGGAGAAGATCCGGGTTGGCGTGCACCGCCATGAACAGACCCCGCATCAGCGCGGCGTTCTGCTGCATGGCGCAGTCGTCCTCACGCGAGGTGAGGGCATGGAGGTCGCCGCGCAGGGAGCCGGTGTCGACGTCGGCGATGTTGCCCGGCTTGTTGTGCCGGACCGCCTTCGCCACCAGCTCCGGCTTGCCGCCCCACTGGCGGTAGAGCGTGGCCTTGCTGGACCGCGTGCGCGCTGCCACGGCGTCCATGGTGAGGGCGTCGTAGCCGACTTCCCGGAGCAGGTCGAGCACGGCCGCGTACAGCTCGGCCTCACGCTCGGGGGTGATCCGACTGCGACGCGCGGCGGCGACCTCAGCCATCTCTCTCACCTTCCTGCTCCGAACGACCTCCGACCGTGCTCCGAACGACACGGTTTCGTACGCGACTTCGTACACGACGAATGTAGCGCAGCCCTTATGGAAACGAAACCGTTTCGTACGTGTGCTGCGTCACGGTGACCCCTTTGTCATAACTTGCTGCGCTCCGCCCCCGGGCAAAGCATGGGGAGGTGAGCTATCTGCGTCTGCCGCACCTCCATGACGACCTGCTGTGCTTCGTGGCCGAGGACGACCTCTGGCTCGCCCCGCTCGACGCCCCCGGCCGCGCCTGGCGGCTCACCGTCGACCGCACCAAGGTGGGCCACCCCCGCTTCTCGCCCGACGGCCGCCACCTCGCCTGCACGAGCTGGCGCACCCTGGTGCCCGAGGTCCATCTCGTCCCGGTGGCCGGCGGCCCGGGCCGCCGGCTGACCCACTGGGGCAGCCCCGACACCCGGGTCTGCGGCTGGACCCCGGAAGGCGAGATCCTGGCCGTGGCCTCGCACGGCGAGCCCTTCTCCTTCTTCACCTGGGGCTACAAGGTCCCCCTCGACGGCGCCCCGGGTCGCAAACTGCCCTGGGGGCCGGTCTCCGACCTCCAGGTCGCGGACCTGGACGGCGAGCGCAAGAGCCTTCTCCTCACCGGCACCCCGCCGCACGAACCGGCCTCCTGGAAGCGCTACCGGGGCGGGGCCATGGGCCGGCTGTGGCTGCACGGCGAACGGCTGCTGGCCGGCCTCGGCGGCCATCTGCACTCCCCCATGTTCGTCGGCGGCCGGATCGCCTTCCTCTCTGACCACGAGGGCGTCGGCAACCTCTACTCGTGCGCCTACGACGGCTCCGACCTGCGCCGTCACACCGACCACGACGCCTTCTACGCCCGGCACGCCTCCAGTGACGGCACCCGGGTGGTGTACCAGTGCGCGGGCGATCTGTGGCTGGTCGACGACCTGTCGCCGGACTCCGCGTCGCGGCGGCTGGACGTACGGATGGGCGGGCCGCGCGCGGGGCGGCGCCCGTACCAGGTGGCGGCGGCCCAGCACACCGACGGGCTCTCGGTCGACGAGACCGGTCGGGCCAGCGCGGTCGTCGTACGCGGCAGCCTGTACTGGCTCACCCACCGCGACGGGCCCGCCCGCACCCTCACCGACACCCCGGGCGTCCGGGTGCGGATGCCGGAGATGCTCGGCGCGAGCGGGCGGGTGGCGTATGTGACGGACGCGGAGGGCGAGGACGCGATCGAGATCGCCTCGCTGCCCCGGGCGTCCGGCGACCGCGGGCCGCGGCGGCTTGCCCCGGGCGGGCTGGGCCGGGTGCGCGAGCTGGTGTCGGACCCCGAGGGCGAGCGCCTCGCGGTCGCCTCGCACGACGGGCGACTGCTGCTCGTGGACGTGACCGAGGACTCGGACGGTGCGGTCACCGAGCTGATCCGGTCGATCAACGGGCCCGTGCGGGACCTCGCGTTCTCCCCGGACGGGGCATGGCTGACCTGGTCTCATCCGGGCATCGGGCGGACCCTGCGGCAGATCAAGATGGCCAGGATCAAGGGGGGTGTCGTCATCGACGTCACCAACGGCCGCTTCGAGGACGAGAACCCGGTGTTCACGCGCGACGGCCGCTACCTGGCCTTCCTCTCCTGGCGCGGCTTCGACCCCGTCTACGACGTGCACACCGGCGACCTGTCCTTCCCGCTGGGCTGCCGCCCGTACCTCGTGCCGCTGTCCTCCGCGACGCCCTCCCCGTTCGCGGTGAACCCGGAGGGCCGTCCGGCCGCCGGGGGCCTCGACCCGGTGGAGGACGACGAGAACGGGGACGGCGGGGCGGTGACCGTCGAGGCCGAGGGGCTGGAGAGCCGGGTCACGCCCTTCCCGGTGGCCGCCTCCAAGTACTCGGCGCTGCACCCGGTCGCGGGCGGCGGGCTGGTGTGGCTGCGCTGGCCGATCTCGGGCGCCCTCGGCGAGACGTTCGCCAACCCGGACGACACCAGCGGCCGGCCGACCCTGGAGCACTTCGGCATCACCAAGGCCAAGAAGTCCGAACTCGTCGATCATCTCGACTGGTTCGCGGTGAGCGGCGACGGCAGCCGGCTGGTCGTGGTCGACGAGGGCGAACTGCGCGCGGTGCCGGCCACCGAGTCGGGCGACGCCGACTCGACGGTGTGGATCGACGCCCGCCGCATCCTGCACGTGGTCGACCCGGCGGCGGAGTGGCGGCAGGCCTACGAGGAGGCCGGGCGGCTCATCCGGGCGTACTTCTGGGAACCGGGCATGTGCGGCATCGACTGGGCCGGGGTGCTGGACCAGTACCGCCCGCTGGTCGAACGGGTCGCCTCCCCTGACGAGTTCGCGGACCTGCTGCGCGAGGTCCTGGGCGAACTGGGCACCTCCCACGCGTACGTCAGCGCCGCCCGGCGCAACGAGGGCCCGCCGCACTACCAGCGCCGGCAGGGCCTGCTGGGCGCCAACTTCGTACGCCGGGACGGCGGCTGGACGGTTCTGCGGATCCTGGCGGGCGACTCCTCCGACTCCAAGGCCCGCTCCCCGCTGGCCGGCACGGGCATCCGGGAGGGCGCGGTCCTCACCCACGTCGACGGCCGCCCGGTCGATCCGGACGCGGGCCCCTATCCGCTGCTGGCGGGCGCGGGCGGTACGACGGTGGAGCTGACCTTCACCCCGGCCGAGGACTCGGCGGAGGGCGTGACGGAGGGGGCAGGCCCGCCCCGGCGGGTCGCCGTCGTCCCGCTGGTGGACGAGCGGCCGTTGCGCTACCAGGACTGGGTGGCCAAACGCCGGGCCGTGGTACGGGAGTTGAGCGGCGGGCGCTGCGGCTATCTACACATCCCGGACATGGGCGGTTCGGGCTGGGCGCAGTTCAACCGCGATCTGCGCATGGAGGTGTCCCGGCCTGCGCTGATCGTGGACGTGCGCGGCAACGCCGGCGGCCACATCAGCGAGCTGGTCATCGAGACACTGAGCCGCACGATCCTGGGCTGGGACCTGACCCGCGACGCCCAGCCCGTGTCGTACACCTCGAACGCACCGAGGGGCCCGGTGGTGGCCCTGGCGGACGAGGCGACCTCCTCGGACGGCGACATGATCACCGCCGCCTTCAAACTGCTGAAGCTGGGCCCGGTGGTGGGGCAGCGCACCTGGGGCGGTGTCGTCGGCATGACCGGCCGACACGAGCTGGGGGACGGCACGGTGATCACGGTGCCGATGAACGCGGCCTGGTTCGACGCGTACGGCTGGTCGGTGGAGAACAGGGGCGTCGCCCCCGACATCGACGTCCTGCGCACCCCGCTGGACTGGGCGGAGGGCCGCCACGCCCAGCTCACCGACGCGGTGGAACTGGCCCTCGGGCTGCTGGAGACCGACCCGCCCGCGACACCGCCGACCTACAGCGGCGTACCGGACCGCTCCCGGCCGAAGCTGCCGCCGCGGACCTGAGAAACGCGAGGAAGGGGTGCCCCGCGCGAGGCACCCCTTCCGTTCAGCACGCGTCGTCAGGCGTCGTAGTCCTGGTCGATGCGGTCCTCCTGCTCGCGCTCCCGCTGGTCGCGCTCCCGCTGGTCACGGTCACGCTGCGGGTGCTGCGGGTGCTGCGGCGAGTCCATGTCCTCGTCACGCCGGCGACCGCGGCCCTGCATCTGCTCGCGGGCCTGGTCGGCCTTCTGACGGGCCTGGTTCTGCCACTGCTCGGACTTCTCCTGGAACTGGTCCTTCATACCCATGTGGGTTCACTCCCGTTGGGGGTGAGGGGATCTGGCTCGATCAGATTCACACGGGTCGTGACCCTGCGCATGTCGATCACTTACGGAGCGTAGCCCGCTGCTGCTCATCGGCCGCTCCGCCTGCCCCGACGAGGCCCGAGCGCATGCCCGTCAGCCGGTCCGCGAACCGCCGCATCTCGCGCTGCCCCACCGTCCCGATGACCCCGGGCAGGTAGCCGCGCACGCCCTGCATGCCGCGCAGCCACCACTGCCCGTACACATGGCTCGACCGGTTCTCTATCCCGGCCACGAGCCGGTCCACGGCCGGGCCCAGCGGGTAGGTCTTGTTGGACGGCCAGGGCAGCCGCTGCCTCAACTCCCGCATGACGTCGTCCTGGTCGGCCCCGCGCACCATGTCGGTGTCGGTCCACGACAGATACCCGACGCCGACCTTCACGCCCCGGTGCCCGACCTCGGCGCGCAGGCTGTGCGCGTACGCCTCCACACCGGACTTGGACGCGCAGTACGCGGTCATCATCGGCGCCGGGGTGATCGCGGCGAGGGACGCGATCTGGAGCAGATACCCCCGGCTCTCCAGCAGCGACGGCAGGAAGGCGCGGCCGGTCACCGCCGAGCCGATCAGGTTGACCTCGATCACCCGCCGCCAGGACTCCGGATCGGAGTCGGCGAAGGGACCGCCGGTGGCGACACCGGCGTTGGCGACGACGATGTCGACCCTCCCGAAGCGCTCCTCGACCTCGCTCGCGACCCGGACCATCGCCTCGTGGTCGGTGACATCGGCGTGCCAGTGGTCGCTCTCGCTGTGCAGCCGCCCGGAGACCTCCTTGAGCGCGTCCGGCTCCAGACCGACCAGCGCCACCTTCACGCCGCGCGCGGAGAGCTTGCGGGCCAGCAACTCCCCGACGCCGCGCGCCGCCCCGGTCACCACGGCGACCTTCCCCTCGAGGCTCACCCTGCTCATGCGCTCTCCTCGGATACGACCTGGACGTGTGCGTGGACGAGTTCCCGTATGCGTTGGCCGACCAGCCCCGGCGCCTCGACCGGCGTCATATGGCCGATGCCGGGCAGCTCGGTGAGCCCGGTGCACTGCGGCAGCGCGGCGGCCAGGGCCCGGGCCTGCACCGGCGGCGTCAGCCGGTCCGCCGTACCGACGACGACGGCCGTGGGCACCCGCAGCTCACGAACGCCGTGGTCGAGGTCGAGCAGGTCCAGCACCTGCGACCAGGAATGGCGGACCTTGCGGGGACAGGCATGCACGATGCGGGCACACGCCTCGACCATGTGCGGGGCCGAACCGGCGCCCATCGTGCCGTACTTGAGGATCCGCCGGGCCAGCGGTGTGACCGGGCCGAGCGGCGCCCGCGAGCCGAGGACCCGCCGCGTCAGCCAGGTGCGCAGCCGCCCGGCCCGGATCGGCACGACGGTGGAGGCGGCGACCAGTTGCGAACTGCCCGTGCTGCACAGCAGGACGGCGGCCGTGTGCGCGCGGAAGACGGGCCGCTCGGAGGCCGCCATCACGGTCATGCCGCCCATGGAGTGCCCGGCGATCACGGCCTGTTCGCCGGGCGCCAGGGTGGCCTCGAGTACGGCCTCCAGGTCGTCGGCGAGCGCCTCGGGGCTGCACGCGGGGCTCGCGGGGCTGCGCCCGTGGCCGCGCTGGTCGTAGGCGATGACCCGGTGGTCGGCGGCCAGTTCGCGGATCTGCGCCGCCCAGAAGGCGGTGGAGCAGGTCCAGCCGTGGGCGAGGACGACGGCCGGGGCGCCGTCGGGGCCGTGGATCTCGACGTGCAGTCGGGCGCCGTCGGCGGACACGGCGGTCAGTTCGCGCGCGGGGGCGGGCGGGGCGTAGGGGCCGGAGTCGACGTGCAGGAGGCGGCTCACGCGTCCACCCCGGCCTTCTCGGCTTCCGCCCGCACGGGGACGCGCAGGACGTCGTACTCGGCGAGGTCGACACGGCGCGTCGCCCGCCGGAACTCGCCTGTCGTGCCGGGCCAGATGGTGGTGTTGCGCCCGCTCGCGTCGAGGTACCAGCTCGTGCAGCCGCCGGTGTTCCACACCGTGCGCTTCATGCGCTCCTGCACGCGGTGGTTCCAGGCCTGTACGGCGCCCGGGCGGGCGTCTAGGGCGACCCGGCCTCCGAGGACGTCGAGCTGGCGGACGTAGTCGGCCAGGTAGTTGAGCTGGGACTCGATCATGAGGATCATCGAGGAGTTCCCCAGGCCGGTGTTGGGCCCGATGATCGTCATCCAGTTGGGGAACCCGGCGGCGGAGGCACCGCGCAGGGCCTCCATGCCGCCCTTCCAGGTCTCCGCGAGGGTCCGCCCGTCGGCGCCCACGACCCGGTCCGCGATGGGCATGTCGGTGACGTGGAACCCGGTGCCGAAGACGATCGCGTCCGCCTCGGCCTCACTGCCGTCGGCGGCGACCAGGGTCGATCCGCGGACCTCGGCCAGCCCGCTCGCGACCACGTCCACGTTGGGCCGGGCGAGCGCCGGGTAGTAGTCGCTGGACAGCAGGATCCGCTTGCAGCCGATGCGGTAGTCCGGGGTGAGCTTCGCCCGCAGCGCCGGGTCCTTGATGGAGCGGGCCATGTTGCGCCGGGCCATCTCCTCGACGAGACCGAGCTGGCCCGGGTGCTTGGTGAACGCCTGCACCTGCAACTCCCGGATGCCCCACAGCAGTCCGCGCCTGAGCTGCGAGGTGAAGGGCAGTTGCCGGTGCAGCCACCGCTCGGTGCCGCTGATGTTCCGGTCGACGCGGGGCATGACCCACGGCGGGGTCCGCTGGAACAGGGTCAGGCGCGAGACCTCGGGCTGGACGGCCGGCACGATCTGGGCGGCCGAGGCCCCGGTCCCCACCATCGCGACGCGCTTGCCGCGCAGGTCGTAGTCGTGGTCCCAGCGGGCCGAGTGGAAGACCTTGCCGGGAAAGGACTCCAGCCCCGGTATCTCCGGCACCTTCGGATCGGACAACGGCCCGGTCGCCGACACGACCAGGTCCGCCGACAGGTTCCCGCTGCTGGTCTCGATGTCCCAGCACAGCCGCTCGGCGTTCCAGGTCATCCGCTTCACCTCCGAGTCGAAGCGGAGGTGCGGCCGCAGCCGGAACACGTCCGTGACGTGCTCCAGATAGGCGCGGATGTGTTCCTGCCCGGAGAAGGCGCGCGGCCATTCGGGGTTGGGCGCGAAGGAGAACGAGTACAGATGCGAGGGCACGTCACAGCGGCACCCCGGGTAGCTGTTGTCCCGCCAGGTGCCGCCGACGCTGCTCGCCCGCTCCAGGACGACGAAGTCGGTGACGCCCTCGCGGCGCAGCCGCACGGCGGCCCCCAGCCCGCCGAACCCGGACCCGACCACCGCGACCCGTACATGCTCGCGTTCGTGTTCGCGTTCGCCCATGCCGACACCTCCACACACCACGAGAACCATGCCAGTGAACACTGGCGCAATGGGAGCGTAGGGCAGCGGCGTACTGATGGGTAGGGGGCAGAACGAGGAAGTTACCCCTGGTACGCCTTAAGGTGCCCAGGTGGCCGAGAAGCGTGAATACCGCATGGAAGAGCTGGCCCGCCTGGCCGGGATCACGGTGCGCACCCTGCGTTTCTACCGCGAACGCAAACTGATCCCGCCACCCCGCCGGGAAGGCCGTATCGCCTGGTACGACGACCACCACCTGGCCCGCCTGCGCACGATCACGGCCCTGCTGGAACGCGGCCACACCCTCAGCGGCATCGCGGAACTCGCGGAGGCCTTCGACAACGGCCGGGACGTCGGCGACCTGCTCGGCGTCGGAGGCGCCCCCACCGAGGAGGAGCCGGTCCACCTCACCCCCGAGGAACTCGCCGACCACTTCGCCGGCGAGACCACGCCCGAGAACCTCGCCGCCGCGATGGAACTCGGCTACCTCGGCACCGACGGCGACGAGATCGTCCACATCAGCCGCCGCCTCCTGGACGTCTCCTCGGCCCTGGTCCACGAGGGCATCCCCCTCGCCGACGTCCTCGACGCGGCCAAACAGGTCCGCGCCCACGCCGACGCCCTGGCCGAACTCTTCACAGACCTGGTCCTCCGCCACGCCTCCCCCCAGGACCTGCCCCGCCTGCGCCCACTGGCCCGCAGCGTGGTGGAGGCGGAACTGTCACTGGCGCTGGACCGGCGGATGCGCAGGCCCTGAGCCCCTACCTGTCGTACACGACGGTCACGGGCGCATGGTCGGACCACCGCTCCTCGTGCGTGGCGGCCCGCTCCACGAACCCCTTGACCGCCCGCCCGGCGAGCCCGGGCGTGGCCACGTGGTAGTCGATCCGCCAACCGGTGTCGTTGTCGAACGCCCGCCCCCGGTACGACCACCACGAGTACGGCCCCTCGGTGTCCGGGTGCAGGGCCCGCACGACGTCGACGTACCCTCCGTCCACCGCGTCGAGGACCTGCGTGAGCCACTCCCGCTCCTCCGGCAGGAACCCCGAGTTCTTCCGGTTGCCGCGCCAGTTCTTGAGGTCGGCCTCCTGGTGGGCGATGTTCCAGTCGCCGCAGACCAGGACCTCGCGCCCCTCGGCGGCGGCCCGCCCCCTGAGTCCCTTCAGATAGGCGAGGAACTCGCCCATGAAGCGCTCCTTCTCGTCCTGCCGCTCGGTACCGACCTCACCCGAGGGCAGATAGAGGGAGGCGACGGTGACGCCCGGCAGGTCGGCCTCCACGTACCGCCCACTGCCGTCGAACTCCTCCGACCCGAACCCGACCTGGACCCGGTCGGGCTCACGGCGGCTGTACAGGGACACCCCGGCCCGCCCCTTGGCCGCGGCCGGCGCGTGTGTCACATGCCACCCCTCGGGCGCCCGCACCTGCTCGGGCAACTGCCCCGGCTCGGCGCGCACCTCCTGCAGGCACAGCACATCGGCGTCGGTCGCCGCCAGCCACTCCACGAAGCCCTTCTTCGCGGCGGCACGCAGCCCGTTCACATTCACAGAGGTCACAGTGAGCACCCCGGCACGATACCGGCACACTGGACGAGGTCCAGTTCCGGACGTCAGTCCCAGAAGCTGCCGTACCACGAGAAGTAGTACCCGTTCGCGTTCCGGAAGCAGCCATCCGTCGGATTGGTGGGGACGCCCTTGTGCTCCTTGGCCTTGCGATCCTCGTCACACCGTCGTTCGATCTCGTAGAAGCCCGAACGCCACCACTGGGCCTGAGCGTCGGGCGGCGCGGTGACCCGCTCCCCCGCCGCCGGCCCCGATGACGCCGACGCTCCGGTCGCGGCCACCCCCAGACACAGTCCGACCGCGGCCAGACACGACACGGCACGACGTACCGACATGTGATCCCCCGTTTCTCCACCGCACGCTGCGATACCGCGATGCTCCACACGCCCGGTGCGCGGTGTCACGCCCGAAACCGGCCGAACCATCCGGGCTCACGACCCCAGATGAGCTGACATACGGTACTCAGCATGCATATACGCCGGGTCCCCTTCGACCACCCCGACGCCACCAAGCTCAGCGACCAGGTCCAGGCCGAATACCACGTCCGCTACGGCGACGGAGGCGACGCCACGACCATGGCCGCCTCGGACTTCGCCCCGCCGAACGGCACCTACCTGATCGCGTACGACGCGTACGACTCCCCCGTCGCCTCGGGCGGCTGGCGCGCCCAGGACACGAACGACGAGGGCAACCTGGACGGCGACGCCGAGATCAAGCGCATGTACGTGGTCGACGGCATGCGCGGCCGGGGCCTGGCCCGTCGCATCCTGGCCGCCCTGGAGGAGGACGCCCGCGCGGCCGGCCGGACCCGCATGGTCCTGGAGACCGGCACGAAGCAGCCGGAGGCCATAGCCCTGTACACGTCCAGCGGCTACGAGCCGTGCGGGAAGTTCGGCTACTACCGCCACTACGAGTCGAGCCGCTGCTTCGCGAAGAGCCTCTGACGCGTGGGGAGCTGAACATACGTCAGAGCCCCGGTCGGGAATCCCGACCGGGGCTCTGAGCTGCGTGGACCTGTGGGGATTTGAACCCCAGACCCCCTCGATGCGAACGAGGTGCGCTACCGGACTGCGCCACAGGCCCTTGCAACGAGTGAAACTTTAGCACCCCGATCGGCCTGCTTGGAAATCCGTTCCCGAGGGGCGGTCACCTGCGGGTTCGGGGGTTACTCGTTGGCGGCCCGCGGCCGGTCCCCGTCCTCGTACTGGTCGAACAGCGGCGTGCGGCCGCGCTCCCGTGCCCGCCGTGCGGAGGCCGCCCGGCGGGCGTCAGTGCGCCCGTCGTCGTCCGCCCGCTCCTCGGCGTGGGGCTCCGGCTCGCCGGGGAGCGCCGCGTCGGGCTCGTC
>NZ_JBHUQX010000003.1:0-64588 GCF_042674225.1 Streptomyces sp. NPDC056948 | reverse complement strand
GGGCGAGGGGCCGTGAAGGGGCCGTGGGCTCAGCCGCGCTGGATGCCCGACGTGTCCTGAAGGACGCCGCGGCGGCCGTCCTGGGTCTGCGCGACCAGGGACGGGCCGCGCTGCTCGACGGCCAGGTACCAGGTACCCGGGGCGAGTTCGGCGATCGGCGTCGGCGAACCGTCCTCGGCGAACAGCGGGCGCGGCACCGGCACCGCGAACCAGAACGGCGAGAAGTCCCCGGCCGGGGCCTGCGGCGCCTGCGCCTGCTGCGGCTGAGGCTGGCCGCCGAACGGCTGCCCCGGCTGCCCCGGCTGCCCCGGCTGACCGGGCTGACCCGGCTGCCCGGGCTGCGGGTGACCGTAGCCGCCGGGCTGCTGCGCGCCCGGGTAGCCGTAACCACCGGGCGGCTGGGCGCCGTAGGGCTGCGGGGCGGCCGGGCGGGGAGCCGGGAGGAGGGCGCCCTTGAGGGCCGGGACGAGAGGGGTGGCGATCGCGGCGCCGGCCATGAGCAGCGTCGCGACGAGAGCGAGGATCAGACCGATGCCGGGGCTCGGGGCGCCTTCGCTCGCGTTCTCACCGATGTTGTCGAAGCCACCCGGCACGTCGACGATGTTGCCGAGCGCGCTCCACGCGGCGAACACCGTGAAAGCGGCGCCGAACTGGCCGAGGTCGAGCCCCGCGATCTTCGGGACCTGCGGCAGGCCCCGGGCCACGACGACGAGCGCGGCGCCGATGACCCCGGCCAGCACGATGCTGAACACGACCGGGCCGCTGCCCCACAGCATGGGGAGGTCGACGCTGTCGGGGACATTGTCGAACGAGTACAGGTCCAGGAACGACGCGATGAAGAGCAACACCGCTGCTCCGATCACCACGCCGTCGCCTCGAGTGAGGGAGCGGATATTCACTTCAGGTCCTTCGTAGGTCGTCTCATCGTCGGTAGAGGCGTCGCTGTCACCATGTCGCCGTCAGGCCCCTGTGTGAAGCGCGGGGGTGGCCCCTCATCGTAGGGATGACACTATCGTCCGCCCTGTCAGGGTGTCCGCCGGGATCCGCCCGTCGAGAGCTACCCGCGCAGGAAACTCACGATTCCCTCAGAGATCCCTTGCGCCGCTTTCTGCCGCCATGCGCCACTGGTCAGTGATGCCGCGTCCTTGCTATCGCGCATGTTGCCGCACTCGATGAACACCTTCGGAACCGTTGACAGATTGAGACCGCCCAGGTCCTTACGCGTGACGAGACCGGAGCCGTCGCCGATGTAGTTGGACGGCGCGCTGCCGGTGACGGCCACGAAGCGGCCCGCGACGCGCTCGCCGAGGTCACGGGAGGGGGCGACGATCGCGCGGGTGTCGGCGGAGCCCGCGTGGACCGAGCCGGGCAGGATGACGTGGAAACCGCGGTTGCCGGCGCCCGAGCCGTCCGCGTGGATCGAGACCACGGCGTCGGCCTTCGCCTCGTTGCCGATCCGGGCCCGCTCGTCCACGCACGGGCCGAACGGCCGGTCGCCGTCCTGCGTCAACTTCACCGTGGCGCCCTGCTCCTCGAGGAGCGTGCGCATCCTGTGCGCCACGTCCAGGGTGAACTTGGCCTCGGTGTAACCGTCGTTGGTGGACGTACCCGTGGTGTCGCACTCCTTCCAGTTCGTCCCGATGTTCACCTTGCGGTTGATCTCGGACGTGTGCTGGAAGTTCTCCGGGTTGTGCCCGGGGTCGATGACGACGACCTTGCCCTTGAGCGGGCCGGAGGCGGCGGGTGCGGAGGTCGAGGACGCGGTGGGCGTGGGGGCGGCGCCCGGCTTCTTGCCGTCGTCGGTCGCGCCGTCGGCGGGCGGGCTCGACGCGGCGGGCGAGGAGGACCGTACGGTCGCCTGACCCGAGCCGCCTCCGTCCCCCGAGCCGCCCACGGTCGCGTACACCAGCCAGCCGAGCAGCGCCCCCGGCACCAGCGCGGCGAGCGCGACGGTCAGGGGGCCGCGGCGGGGGCGGCGGGGCTGGGGAGGATCGAAGTCCGGGCCTACGTACGACACGTCCCTCACCCTAGCGGCCGTCCCGGGGCGGCCGCGGGCGGAGGACGGCCGGGCGGGTGGCGGCTACCTCTCGTTCCCGTCGGGGTCCTCGCGCCGTACCGCCTCCTTCACCTCCGCCTCGACCTCCTGGCGGGGTGTGTCCTCCTGCTTCGCGTACGCGGTCACCGCCGCCTGGACGTCACGGGCGAGGTCGCGCCAGGCGCGCCAGGCGGTCTCCCACGTCGTGGTCTGCCGGCCGCTCCACTTGGTCTGGGTGGGCGGACCGTAGGCGTCCCGCAGTTTCCGCATACGGGCGTGCGCCTCGTCCGCCGCACGCTGCTTCTCCACGAGCTCTGCGAATGCGATGGTGTGTGCCACGCGGCCGGATCCTTGGGCAGCGACCGCCCCCCACCGACTCGCCACGCCGCCCGTGGGCCGACCGGGAGAGGCCACGGGGGGCACGGTTCACCCGGCCAGCCGCCCAGCTCCACAGCCGCCCGGCCCGGCACCCAGCCGCCCGGCTCCGCAGACGCCCGGGGCCCGGTGCCAAGTCGCTGGGCTCGCAGGCGCCCGACGTTCGGCCAGCCGCCCAGTCGCCGAACTCCACAGACGCCCGGGGGCGGCGTCAAGTCACCGGGCTCGCAGATGCGCGGCGGTCGGCCAGCCGCTGAGCCGCCCGGCTCCGCAGACGCCCGGCGCCCGGCCCGTGCCCGGTGCGGACAGTCGACGCCCCGCCGTCGCCGTCATCCGCCCCCGGCATCGCCGCCGGGTGTCGGTCGGCGCAGTGCCCCCGGCCGGCAGCGGCCGCCGCTCGTCTTCAGATGCCAGGCCCCGTGCGCCGCAGCACGCGCAGGGAGTCCGTCGCCGAGATCTCGGTGAACGCGCCGGAGGCGAGGGCGCGCAGGTAGACGCGGTACGGGGCCTGGCCGGTGAACTCGTCCTGCGGGTCCGGGAAGACGTCGTGGATGACGAGCAGGCCGCCCTCCGCGACGTGCGGGGCCCAGCCCTCGTAGTCGGCGGTGGCGTGCTCGTCGGTGTGGCCGCCGTCGATGAAGACCAGGGCCAGGGGAGTGCGCCAGACCCCGGCGATCTGCGGCGAGCGGCCGACCAGGGCCACCACGTGGTCCTCCAGGCCCGCCCTGCGCAAGGTGCGGCGGAACGTGGGCAGCGTGTCCATCAGGCCGATCTCGGGGTCGACCGTCTCCGGGTCGTGGTACTCCCAGCCCGGCTGCTGCTCCTCGCTGCCGCGGTGGTGGTCGACGGTCAGTGCGACGGTCCCGGCCTCGCGGGCCGCGTCGGCGAGCAGGATCGTGGACCGGCCGCAGTACGTCCCGACCTCCAGCAGCGGCAGCCCCAGCCGCCCGGCCTCCACCCCCGCCGCGTACAGAGCCAGCCCCTCGTTCACGGGCATGAACCCCTTCGCCGCCTCGAACGCGGCCAGGATCTCGGGCTTCGGGGCCGCGGGCGGCATGGGGTTCCTTCCGGTCGTACGACTGTGTGGGCGCCCCATGCTGCCGTACCCCCTGCCGACGGGCGACAGGGGGTACCGGTGAGTAGGGGAGCGGCGGACCGGTCAGGCGGGGACCGTCTTGCCCGGCAGGTCCAGGTCCAGGTCGACCTGGCGGTCGTCGCCCGTGTGGGTCGCGGACGAGGCGTGCGGGGCGTGGCCCGGGGCCCGGGCGGCCACGACGTAGGAGCCCGGGTCGGGGACGGTGAGCGTGTAGCTGCCGTCCTCGGCGGAGAGGGTCGCGCCGGCCTGGCGGCCCCGCCGGTCGATCAGCGTGACCTTGGCACGGGCGACCGGGGCGCCGTCCGCGCCCAGGACCCGGCCGCGGAAGCCGCGCAGGACCGCTTCGGCGTGCTCCAGGTTGGCGTCCTCCTCGCTGCTGGCCCGGAGCTGCGGGTGGGCGGCCGGGCGGCGGCCGGGCAGGAAGAGCGCGAGGATCAGGCCCACGGCGACCGCGGCGGTCGCGATCAGGAAGGAGACCCGGAAGCCGTGCATGGTCGGGATCGCGACGCCGCCGACGTTGTTCGCGGTGTTGGCCAGCACCATGCCGATCACGGCGCTCGACACCGACGTACCGATGGAACGCATCAGGGTGTTGAGGCCGTTCGCCGCACCCGTCTCCGAGGCCGGGACCGCGCCCACGATCAGCGCGGGCAGCGAGGAGTAGGCGAGGCCGATGCCCGCGCCCAGCAGGACCGCGATGACCAGGCTCTGCCAGGCGGCGCTCATCAGGCCGAGGCCGGCGCCGTAGCCGATCGCGATGATCAGCAGGCCGAGGATCAGGGTGACCTTGGGGCCGTACTTCGCGGACAGCCGGGCGTAGACGGGCGCCGTGAACATCATCGTCAGGCCGAGCGGCGCGACGAGCAGACCCGCGACGACCATCGACTGGCCGAGGCCGTAGCCGGTGGACTTCGGCAACTGGAGAAGCTGCGGCAGGACCAGGGAGACGACGTAGAAGGAGACGCCGACCATGATCGAGGCGAGGTTGGTGAAGAGGACGGCCGGGCGGGCCGTGGTGCGCAGGTCCACCAGGGGGGCCTTGAGGCGCAGTTCCATCACGCCCCACAGGAGCAGGACGACCGCGGCGGCGCCGAACAGACCGAGCGTGGTGCCGGAGGTCCAGCCCCAGTCGCTGCCCTTGGTGATCGGCAGCAGGAACAGCACGAGACCGGCGGACAGACCGAGCGCGCCCAGCAGGTCGAAGGAGCCCTCGGCGCGCATCGGGGATTCCGGTACGACGAGGAGGGTCAGGCCGATGGCGAGCACACCGAGGCCGGCGGCGCCGTAGAAGAGGGCGTGCCAGTCGGTGTGCTGGGCGACCAGGGCGGCGGCGGGCAGGGCGAGGCCGCCGCCGACGCCTATGGAGGAGCTCATCAGGGCCATCGCCGAGCCGAGCCGCTCCCGGGGCAGCATGTCGCGCATCAGGCCGATGCCGAGCGGGATCGCGCCCATCGCGAAGCCCTGGAGCGTGCGGCCGGTGATCATGAGCAGCAGATCGCTGGTGAGCGCGCTGAGCAGCGCGCCGGCCACCATGACGGCGAGGCTGAGGATCAGCATGCGCCGCTTGCCGTAGAGGTCGCCGAGGCGGCCCATGATCGGGGTGGCCACCGCACCCGAGAGAAGGGTCGAGGTCAGGACCCAGGTCGCGTTGCCGGGGTCGGTGTCCAGCAGTTGCGGCAGATCCTTGATGACCGGGACGAGCAGGGTCTGCATCACCGCGACAACGATGCCCGCGAAGGCGAGCACCGGGACCACGGCCCCGCTCGCTCTGCCGGCGGGACGTTCTGTCGTCGTCTGCGTCATTGAGAGGGGCCTCCAGGCCGGGAAGGTACGAGGGAGCTACTGATCACGGGGTTACGTGGTGTCTGAACTCGTATGTGCAGGCAACTATTCCGTTGCTTTGGCACTCTAACGAATTCTTGACCTTCTCTTGGGGGAGGGGGCTGGTCTCGGCTAGCGGCCTAGGTCCCCCACCGCCGGGCCCTAGGCCGAAATCCCGATGCCAGGAGCATGGAGTGGTTGAGAGCATGACACCCATGCTTGAAGCCGCCGAAAGGACCCGAACGCCTCGCCGCACCGCGTCGCCTCCCACCTGGCTCGTGGTGACGCTCACATGTGCCGGGCAGTTTCTCGTCGTGCTGGACGTGTCCGTCGTCAACGTGGCGCTGCCCTCGATGCGGTCCGGGCTCGGGCTGAGCGAGCAGGGCCTGCAGTGGGTGGTGAACGCCTACACCATCGCCTTCGCCGGGTTCATGCTCCTCGGCGGGCGGGCCGGAGACCTCTACGGCCGCAAGCGGATGTTCCTCGTCGGGCTCGGGGTGTTCACCCTGGCCTCGCTGGCGGGCGGACTGGCCCAGGACGACTGGCAGTTGCTGGTCGCACGGGCCGTGCAGGGGCTGGGCGCGGCGGTGCTGGCGCCCTCGACGCTGACCATCCTCACGTCGTCGGTGCCGGAGGGCGCGGCCCGGGCCCGGGCCATAGGGACCTGGACGGCGGTCGGGGGCGGTGGCGGCGCGGCGGGCGGTCTGGCCGGCGGGCTGCTGGTGGAGACGCTGTCCTGGCGGTGGGTGCTGCTGATCAACGTGCCCGTGGGGGCCGCGCTGCTCTGCGCTGCCGCCTGGTTCCTCGTCGAGGGCCGGGCCGGGGACAGGCGGCGGCTCGACCTGCCGGGCGCGCTGCTCGTGACGACCGGGCTCGGCACCCTCGCCTACGGCATCTCCCAGACGGAGGCGGAGGGCTGGACGGCGGCGGCCACGCTGCTGCCGCTGCTCGCCGGGTTCGTGCTGATCGCCCTGTTCCTCGCGGTCGAGGCCCGCACCGCGAGCCCGTTGATGCCGCTCGGGCTGCTGCGTCTGCGGTCGGTGGCGTCGGCGAACGTCTCGATGTTCCTGTGCGGCTTCGCGATGTTCTGCATGTGGTTCTTCATGACCCTGTACGCGCAGAACGTCCTGGGCTACACGCCCCTGGAGGCCGGACTGGCCCTGGTCCCGAGCTCCCTGGCCGTCATCCTCGGCTCCAAGCTCGCGCCCCGGCTGATGCGGGCGGCCGGCCCGCGCACCGTGGCGGTGCTGGGCACGCTGGTCGCCGTGGCCGGCTTCGCCTGGCAGTCCAGGATGACCGCCGAGGGCTCCTACGCGACGACGATCCTCGTCCCCGGCGTCCTCATGATGCTCGGCGCGGGCCTCGCGTCGACACCGCTCGCCGCCCTGGCCACCTCCGGCGCGGCCCCCGGTGAGGCCGGCCTGGTGTCCGGCCTCGTCAACACCTCCCGCACGATGGGGGGTTCACTGGGCCTGGCCGTCCTGTCCACCCTCGCGGCGGCCCGGACAGCGGGCAGCGGAACACCGGCGGCCCTGACGGAGGGCTACGCGCTGGCCTTCCGGGTGGGGACCGGGGTGCTGATCGCGGGCGTGCTGCTGATGTGGGTCTGGCTGCCGCGGATGCCGCGGGAGCGGTAGGGCCGCCGGTGTTTCGGGCCGGGGGCGGAGTGGTGCGTCGGCGGGGGCGCGGGGCTCAGAGCCAGCCCTGGCTGCGGGCCTCGCGTAGGGCCTCCGTGCGGTTGCGGGTGCCCGTCTTGCCGATGGCGGAGGAGAGGTAGTTGCGGACGGTGGACTCCGAGAGATGGAGTCGGGCGGCGATGTCGGCGACCGTCGCGCCGTCCGCCGAGGCCTTGAGGGTGTCGCTCTCGCGGCCGGTCAGGGGGTTGGGACCGGCGCTGAGCGCGGCGGTGGCGAGGGCGGGATCCACGACGGTCTCGCCGGCGAGGACACGGCGGATGGCGGCGGCCAGTTCCTCCACCGGGCCGTCCTTCACGAGGAAGCCGGTGGCTCCCGCCTCCATCGCGCGGCGCAGATAGCCGGGGCGGCCGAACGTGGTGAGGATCAGCACGCGGCAGTCCGGGACCCGGGTGCGCAGGTCGACGGCGGCGTCCAGGCCGCTTCTGCCCGGGAGTTCGATGTCGAGGAGGGCGACGTCGGGGCGGTGGGCGAGGGCCGCGTCCAGGATCGCGTCACCGGCCGCCACCTGGGCGACGACCTCGATGTCGTCCTCCATGCCGAGCAGCAGCGCGAGCGCGCCGCGCATCATGCCCTGGTCCTCCGCGAGCAGCACGCGGATGGGTCTGTCGGTCACGCGCCCAGGGTAGAGCGGGGTGTGTCGAGCAGCGAGGCCAGCGTTTCGGTGAAGGCCGTCGCCGAGTGGTCGGCGTGCTCGCGTATGCGGGTCGCTACGGCGTCGGCTCCGCCGCCCTCCACGAGCTGGACGACCCGGTCGATGTTCTGCTCGTGCGGTTCCTGGGTGGACAGATAGAAGTCCGTCGCGTCGTACGCCATGTGGAAGACGTGCTTCTTCACATCGCTCAGCGTCAGGTAGTCGTCGTGGGTCTTCGGGGTCGGCTCGGGCGCTCCGACACACACCGCCGGGGTGCCGGCGCCCCAGGCGTTGACCGCCAGGTGGTAGGTGTCCGTGATGACCAGCCGGTAGCGGGGCAGGACCCTCACCAGGTCGCCGATGGTGTGGTCGCCCGGGCGGGCCGCGATGTGGCCGACCGGAGCGGGGACGTCCCGGTCGAACCAGGGCAGCCACTCCAGGGGAGCGCCCAGGCGGTCGGACAGTTCCTGGCAGGAGGCGGGCAGCCACGCCGGGACGGGCGTCCTGGCGCCGAGGAACACACCGATCGCACCGCCGTCCGGTACCGACCGGGACCAGTCCGTCGTCGGGAGGTGGTCGAGGTCGCCCGGGCGGGACAGCAGCGCCGCGTCCGAACCGAAGTAGTCGGTCGTACGGTCCCCGCGCAGGTGCGCGATCTTCGCGGCCGAGAGCGGGTCACGCACCCAGGTGCGGTGGTTGCGCGTCACCAGACGCGAGAACAAGGGGCCGTACTCCTTGTCCTCGTAGTCCGACTGCGTGTTGTGCAGGATGGTCCCGCCGTAGCTGAGGGTCCGCGCGAGGAGCTCGTCGGGCTGGTCCGCGAACAGCAGGGTCCGGTTCAGCAGGGTCCGGGCGGCGTCACGGTCCGCGGCGATGCCGAAGTCGAGCAGACGGTTCGTCGCGTCCTGCGCCAGATAGTGCCGGGTGTGCAGGAAGTCGCCCCAGAAGACGACCGCGTCGTGGTCGCGGAGCGTGTCGAGGTGCTCGGCCAGCGGAAGGAAACGGAACGGGAAGTCGGTGCCTTGCGCGCACGCGCGTAGCGGCACGGTGTCCGGCGTGTGCAGGGTGAACCAGGTGGCGTCGACCTCGTCGACCTCGGTGGTCATCCGCCGCCGCAGGGACTCGAACGCCAAGTCGACGGTCAGCATGCCGGTGTTGCGGTACCCGATGTTCGGCGCGGTGATGACGGCGACGCGTGCCATGTGCTCCATTTCCCCCAGCCGTTGCCAACGCCGTCGAGGTACGGCGCGCCCCCTCGGCCAACGTACACGGCGACGTCTCTCCGCAGAGGTCCCGCCCCCTGCGGCCGGCTGCCTGCCGACGGCGAGGTGTCACGCCGGTTCCACCACCGCCGGGCGCGCATCCGCCGTATCGACATCGAGCGGGAGTTCCGCCGTCACCGCGAATCCGCCCCTCGCCCGCGGCCCCGCCGTCAGCGATCCCCCCGCCACCGCGAGCCGTTCCGTCAGCCCGGTCAGACCCGTGCCCCCGAGCCCACCGAACCCCCAGGGCCCGCTCACGGCTCCAAGCTCGCCAGCGGCACAGGACTCACCCACGCCGACCGCCTTGCTCCCGCCCGCGCCGTCGCCGGCCGCCCCGGCCCCGCCGTCGCCGACCGCCCCGCCCGCGCGGTCGCCGACCGCCCCGGCCCCGCCGTCGGCGACCGTCCCGGCCCGGCCGATGCCGACCGCCCTGCTCCCGCCCGTGGCGACCGCCCCGGCCCCACCGTCGCCGACCACCCCGCCCCCGCCGTTGCCGTCCGCCCCGTCCCGGCCCGCGCCGACTGCCCTGCTCCCGCCCGTGGCGACCGCCCCGGCCCCGCCGTCGCCGACCGTCGCGGCCCGGCCCGTGGCGGCTGCCCTGCTCCCGCCCGTGGCGACCGTCCCGGCCCGGCCGATGCCGACCGCCCTGCTCCCGCCCGTGGCGACCGCCCCGGCCCCGCCGTCGGCAACCGCCCCGGCCCCGCCGTCGCCGACCACCCCGCCCCCGCCGTCGGCAACCACCCCGGCCCCGCCCGCGCCGACCATCCCGCGCCCACCCATGGCAACCACCCCCGCCCCGTCATCCGCCACACTCACCCGCACCCGCTCCCCGGCCCCCGCCAGCGTGATCTCGCAACGCGCCGCGTCGCTGTGTCGTACGACGTTCGTCACCGCCTCCCGTATCACCCAGCCCAGCAGGACCTCGGTCTGCGGTCCGAGCGGGGGGCCGGTTCGGGCCACGGTGAGGGTGATGCCCGCCGCGGTCAGGGCCGAATGCGCGCGGTCGAGTTCCGTGTCGAGGCTGCCCTGCCGGTAGCCGGTCACGGCCTCGCGGATCTCCGTCAGGGCCTGGCGGCCCACGGCCTCGATGTCCGTGATCTGGGCCAGCGCCGCGTCCAGGTCGCGGGCGGCCAGGCGGCGGGCCGCCTCCGACTTCACGACGATCACCGACATCGTGTGCCCGAGCAGATCGTGCAGGTCACGGGAGAAGCGGAGCCGTTCCTTCTCGACCGCACGGCGGGCCAGCTCCTCGCGGGCGGCGCGCAGCTCCCGTACGGCCTCGGAGAGGCGGATGATCGCGGCCGTCACCATCGCCGAGATCCACGTGGCGTACGCGATGTCGAGGCCGCCCCAGCCGTCGTGGAAGCAGGACACCGCACCCGCCAGCAGCGCCACGGCCGTACTGGCGGGCCGCAGCTGCGACAGCCGCAGGGCCGCGCCCGTCGCGAGCCCGAGCAGGGGGAAGAACAGCAGCCAGGAGCCGCCGTAGCCGACGCCGAGCGCGCAGGTCACCGCCGCCAGCAGGGCGAGCGCCACCCGCGTGGAGAGGGCCTCGCGCTTCTCCCGGTCGAACGCGCGGAACGCCACGTAGATGTACAGCGAGTTGAAGGTGAACAGACCCAGCCCGCCGATCCACGGGTCCGTCGTCCGGTCCTGGAAGAGGTTGGAGAACGCGCCCATCCCCATCAGCAGCCACGGCAGCAGCGTGAAACCGCTGGGCGCCGGGCCGGGGTTCTCGGGGAGCTCGCCCGACTTCCGGGCGGCCCGCCACTCGGCCTTGAGCCGTGTCCTGTTCGCCTTGTAGTACCGCCGGTGCTCCCTGGCCTGCCGGACGGCCGACCGTGTCGCCTCGACGTGGCACCTGACCTTGCCTGTCCAGGACATGTCCCCGCCTTCGATCGTGGTCATGGCAGTGACGCTACGGATCCGGCGTGGTGGGCGGCAGATGCGGTTGTACGGAGTCCGGCAGGACAAATGTCACCGGTGCCCACCCTCCCGGATCCCCGCGATCTGACACGACGTCAGGAGGCTTCACAAGTGTGGGGGCCTGGGCTATACAGAGGGCGCGGGACTGGAACGCGTTCCAGTTGGATTCGGTCCGTTCCGGTCCGGTCCCAGACGGCCTCGGTGCGGCCGACGGTGCGGACGGCCGTGCCGAGGTCTCTTCCACGGCGATGCCGAGGTCTTCCTACGGCGATCAGGAGCCCCATGCCCATCGACGCAGCCAAGGCGCTCGCCGCCGAACCCCGGACCGGCGAGATCACCTGGGACCACAAGGACGTGCAGCTCTACCACCTCGGCATCGGCGCGGGCACCCCCGCCACCGACCCCGACGAGCTGCGCTACACCCTGGAGTCCCGGCTGCACGTCCTGCCGAGCTTCGCCACCGTCGCGGGCGGCGGAAAGCCCGGGGTGACCAGCGGGCTGTCCATGCCCGGCATCGAGGTCGACCTCGCCCGTGTCCTGCACGGCGGCCAGAGCCTCGTCATCCACCGGCCCCTCCCGGCGACGGGCACCGCCACCGCGACCAACCGGGTCGCCGCCGTGTACGACAAGGGCAAGGCGGCCGTCCTGGTACTGCGTACCGAAGTCGGCGACGCCGACGGCCCGTTGTGGACCAACGACGCCCAGATCTTCATCCGAGGCGAGGGCGGCTGGGGCGGCGACCGCGGCCCCTCCGCCCGGCTCGATCCGCCCGCCGGTGAGCCGGACCGGATCGTCGAGCGGCACGTCCGCGAGGACCAGGCCCTCCTCTACCGCCTCTCCGGCGACTGGAACCCCCTGCACGCCGACCCCGAGTTCGCCAAGGTCGCCGGGTTCGAGCGGCCCATCCTGCACGGGCTGTGCACCTACGGCATGACGCTCAAGGCGGTCGTCGACACGCTGCTCGGCGGGGACGTGACCCGGGTGCGCACCTACACCACCCGGTTCGCCGGGGTCGTGTACCCGGGGGAGACGCTGCGGATCCGCATGTGGCACACGCGGGAGTCCACCAGGGTCGCCGTCAGCGCCGCAGAGCGGGACGACGCGCCCGTCCTCGCCGACACGATCGTCGAACACACCTGAGTACAGAACTGAGTCCAGAACGCCGTACGAGGGGAGCCGCACCATGCGCGCAGCCGTACTGCACGAGATCGGCCAGGACAAACTGGAGGTCCTCGACGACGTCGAGGCGGTGGGGTTCGGACCCGGCAAGGTGCGGATCAGGGTGCGCGCCACGGGGCTGTGCCACTCGGACCTGTCCGCGATGAGCGGGGTACTGCCGCAGCCCGCGCCCTTCGTGCCCGGGCACGAGGGGGCGGGGGAGATCCTCGAAGTCGGCGAGGGCGTCGGCCACTTGAAGGCCGGTGACCGGGTCGTCGTGTGCTGGCTGCCCGCCTGCGGTGCCTGTCCCGCCTGCAAGCGCGGGCAGACCGAACTGTGCCTCGCCGGGTTCATGAACGCCGGCACGCCCAACTTCAAGCGCCCCGGAGGGGACGTCTTCGGTTTCGCCGGCACCGGCACCTTCACCGAGGAGGTCGTCGTCGACGCCGGCTGCGCGGTGCCGATACCCGACGACGTGCCCTTCGACATCGCCGCCCTCATCGGCTGCGGTGTGACGACCGGGCTGGGCGCCGCGCTCAACACGGCGGACCTGGAGGCCGGTTCGTCGGTGGCGGTCATCGGGTGCGGGGGCGTCGGCATCTCGGTGATCCAGGGGGCCCGGCTGCGGGGCGCCGCCGAGATCGTCGCCGTCGACCCCATCGCCTCGCGCCGCGAGATCGCGCTCAAGTTCGGTGCCACCAAGGCCGTCTCCCCGGACGAACTGCCCGACGCCAAACAGCAGCTCACCGCCGGTGAGGGCTTCGACTACGTCTTCGAGGTCGTCGGCAAGTCGGCCACGGCACGGACCGCGTACGACACCACCCGGCGCGGCGGCACCCTCGTCGTGGTCGGCGCGGGCGCCATGGACGACTTCCTCCAGCTCAACATGTTCGAGCTGTTCTTCGACGAGAAGCGCGTCCTGCCGTCCATGTACGGCGGCGGAGACGTCCTGCGCTCCTACGAACGCACCATCGCCCTGTGGCGCGCGGGCCGGGTCGACCTGGCGGGCCTGATCACCCACCGGGTCCCGTTCGCCGACGTCAACGAGGCCCTGGACCAGATGCGGACCGGGACCGCCCTGCGTACGTGCATCGAGATGTGAGGACGCACACCATGCCGCTGCCTCTCCAGGGACTGTCCGCCGTCGTCACGGGCGCGGGCCGCGGGCTCGGCCGGGCCGAGGCGCTGGAACTCGCCCGGCTCGGTGCCGCCGTGGTCGTCAACGACTACGGGCAGGCGGGCCGCGACGGCAGCGGCGAGGCGTCCGCCGGGCCCGCCGAGGAGGTCGCCGCCGAGATCCGTGCGGCGGGCGGGGCCGCCCTCGCACACACCGGTGACGTCTCCGACTTCCGGCAGGCGGGCGAACTGGTCGAGTCGGCCGTAGCCGAGTTCGGCAGGCTCGACATCCTCGTCAACAACGCGGGCATCCTGCGCGACCGCATGGTGTTCTCGATGGCCGAGGGGGAGTGGGACGCCGTGCTCCGGGTGCATCTCAAGGGGCACTTCAACACCACCCGGTTCGCCGCCGCCCACTGGCGGGAGCGGTCCAAGCGGGCCGGGGCGCCGGTGTTCGGGCGGATCGTGAACACCTCCTCGGAGGCGTTCCTCGCCGGTTCCGCCGGGCAGCCCAACTACGCGGCGGCCAAGGGCGGCATCGTCGGCCTCACCACCTCCACGGCCCTCGCCCTCGGCAAGTACGGGGTGACGGCCAACGCGATCTGCCCCCGCGCCCGCACCCGGATGACCGAGGACGTCTTCGCGGGCGTCGAGCACGCTTCCGGCAACGGCCTCGACCCGCTCGCCCCCGAGCATGTCGCCCCGCTCGTCGGCTATCTGGCCTCGCCCGCAGCCGCCCAGGTGAACGGGCAGCTCCTCGTGGTGCACGGCGGGATGGTCGCCGTCGTCGAACGGCCGCGGGTCGCCGCCAAGTTCGACAGCAAGCAGGACACCTTCACGTACGACGAACTGGAGGCCGTCCTCGGGCCGTACTACGCGGACCGGCCGGCGGGGGAGACCTTCGCGGCGGCGGAGGTGCTGGGACTGAAACGCGGCTGAGGAACGCTGAACGGCCCCACCCGTCGTGCAGTGGGTGGGGCCGTCAGCTCTTCGGTCACTGACGTTCCGTCAGGCTGCCGTCTCGGTCTGCCCGGTCTCCGCCACCGGCTTGCGGTGGCGGCCGCGCGGAGCCGTCTCGCCGTCGTGCGTGGAGACCTCACCACGGTGCCGGCCGTGGCCGGCGGAGGTCTCCTGGACGTCGGCAGCGTGCAGCTGGTTCGTGCTGGCGTCGCTCATCGGATGGAATTCACCCCGTCAACATGATCTTTCTTACAGCCGGGTGAGTGTATCCGGCACCCCGCATCGGGGATCCAGGCGGCCACGCCAACCGGCACTAGTTCGTTACAAGCCGTCCCAATGGCGCTTGCTGCAGCGGGACCGGACGCGGGGCGGAGGGGGTCAGGGGCGCCGGTTCCGTTCCAAATTCCGCTCCCGGTTCAAATTCCGCTCCCGGTTCCGTTCCCGCTCCCGGTTCCGTTCCCGGTCCCGGTCCTGTTCCCGGTCCCTGTCCCGGTTCCGGGGGGTGCCCCGGTGCGGCGGTTCTGCCGGCGGTCCGCGGGTCCGTCTCCTGCCCCGGCTGCGGCACCCGGCCCGGCTCCGGACAGGGCGGCGGCGCGGCGCCGGGCTCCGGCACCGCCGCCGCGGGCGCGCTCACCTGCGCCACACCGCACGGCACGACCTCCGTCGCGTACGGCAGCCGCAGCACTCCCTCCGGCGTCCACAGGCCGGTGCCCGCCAACCACCCCTCGGGCGCCGGGAGATGGTGCACCCGCCGCTCGGCCGGCCGCCACACGGCGACCCAGCTACCCGCCGGACCGTCCACGCGCAGCGCCACCGCGCAGCTCTCCGGCGTCAGCACCTGCCCCGGCTGGATCGCGAACGGCGTGACGACACAGTCCCGCAGCCGCAGGCACTCCGGGAAACGCACCGGCAGGGTGCTGCCCAGAACACCCCAGCCCAGTCGGCCCCGGCCCGGCGACGGCGCGTCCGAGCGGACGATCAGCAGCCCGCTGTCGTGGTCGGCGAGCAGCAGCCGGTCGTCGCTTTCGTCGGCGATCTGCAGCAGCGGCGACACCTCGCCGCCGCGCTCCAGATCCACCACGACGGCCTTGGTGCGCCCGCCGGTCTCCCGGTCCAGGGCCAGCAGCCGTCCCGTCGGGTCCAGCCAGACCCCGCCCGAGCAGCGGCCGGGCAGCTCGGCCAGTTGCTCGGGCCCGAAGGGGCCGCCCGCCACCAGCCACACCGCCGTCGAACGCCGGCCGACCGCCAGGGCATACGCCCGCTCGCCGCCGGGGGCGGGCGGCAGCAGCCGCAGCCGGGCGGCCGTGTCCGGGCACTCGACCGCGCCCAGGGGCACCTCGCCGGTGCCGGGCCCGGTCGGGTACAGCAGTGAGAAGGTGTGCCGCCCGGCCACCAGACGGTGGATGAGGACCCGCCCGTCGGCCATCGGCTGCACCTCGGTGCCCGGCTCCTCCGGCTGGTTGCGGGGCAGCGGCACCGCGTACGGCTCGGGGCCGTCCAGGGTCCAGCGCTCCGGGAACCAGGAGTCGCCGGCCGACGCCAGGCGTGCGGCGTAGGCACCGTCCGCGGAGAGCGCGCAGCGGGCGGGCGCGGTTCCGTCCCCGTCCCGGTCCCCGTTCCCGCCTCCGCCTCCGCCCCCGCCACCGTCCGGGTCCCCGTCCTCATGTGCCGCCGAAGGCTCGATCGCACAGGCAGTCATCGTTCGGTCACCTCCAGTGACGAACGTAGTTTTCGTGCCACAGGCGGGGAATCCGTGCGTTCCGGCTTCACACATAAGGGTGTTCCAGGAACGATTCGCCTGAGGAAAAGGGGGGATTTGTGCTGGGCGGGGCGACAGGCGGCCAACGGGGGCGGTGGCGGTGGCCGTGGCGGTTCAACGCCACAGATCAGACGGGTAGCCTTGCTCCCGTGCCCCGTCTGTCTGAAGTCATCGCCGCGCTCGAGAACCTGTGGCCCGCCCAGCGGGCCGAGTCCTGGGACGCGGTCGGCACCGTCGTGGGCGACCCGGACCAGGAGGTCACCCGGGTGCTGTTCGCCGTCGACCCGGTCCAGGAGATCGTCGACGAGGCGCTGAAGCTGGGCGCCGACCTGCTCGTCACACACCACCCGCTCTATCTGCGCGGCACGACGACCGTCGCGGCGACCCACTTCAAGGGCCGTGTCGTCCACACCCTCATCAAGAACGACATCGCGCTGCACGTCGCCCACACCAACGCCGACACCGCCGACCCGGGTGTCTCCGACGCCCTCGCGGGCGCCCTGGACCTGCGCGTCACCGGACCGCTCGTCCCGGACCCCAGCGACCCGGAGGGCCGCCGGGGCCTGGGCCGCGTCTGCGCGCTGGACCACCCGCTGACCGTCCGCGAGTTCGCCGCCCGCGCCGCCGAGCGGCTGCCCGCCACCGCGCAGGGCATCCGCGTCGCCGGCGACCCCGAGGCGGTGCTGCGCACGGTCGCCGTCAGCGGCGGCTCCGGCGACAGCCTCTTCGACCATGTACGCGCGGCGGGCGTCGACGCCTTCCTCACCGCGGACCTGCGGCACCACCCCGTGTCGGAGGCCCGCGCCCACAGCCCCCTCGCGCTGCTCGACGCGGCGCACTGGGCCACCGAGTGGCCCTGGTGCGAGCTGGCCGCGAGCCAGCTCGACGAGATCTCCGACCGGCACGGATGGGACCTGCGTGTCCACGTCTCGAAGACGGTCACCGACCCCTGGACCGCGCACGCGGCCTCTGCCCACCCGTCGCCCGCCACCCCCCTTCCAACGAGCGCTTCGCGCCCCCCTACCTCTTCTGACCCACTGGGAGCCCCGAACTGAACGCCGAGCCCGCCGACCAGATCCGACTCCTCGACGTCCAGAACTTCGACGTCCGCCTCCAGCAGCTCGCGTACAAGCGGAAGTCGCTGCCCGAGCACGCCGAGATCGAGTCGCTCGCCAAGGACCACATCCAGCTCCGCGACCTGCTCGTGGCCGCGCAGACCGAGGAGAGCGACACCGCCCGCGAGCAGACCAAGGCCGAGCAGGACGTGGACCAGGTGCGCCAGCGCGCCACCCGCGACCAGCAGCGCCTGGACTCCGGTGCCGTCACCTCCCCCAAGGACCTGGAGAACCTCCAGCGCGAGATCGCCTCCCTCGCCAAGCGGCAGGGCGATCTGGAGGACGTCGTGCTGGAGGTCATGGAGCGCCGGGAGTCCGCGCAGGAGCGGACGGCTGAGCTGACCGAGCGGGTCTCCTCCGTCCAGTCGAAGATCGACGACGCGACCGCGCGCCGGGACGCGGCCTTCGAGGAGCTCGACGGCGAGGCCGCCACGGCGACCAAGGAGCGCGAGGTAGTCGCCGGGTCCGTGCCCGCCGATCTGCTCAAGCTCTACGACCGGCTGCGCGCGCAGCAGGGCGGCATCGGCGCGGCGAAGCTGTACGCGCGAAGCTGCCAGGGCTGCCGGCAGGAGCTGGCCCTCACGGAGCTGGCCGAGATCCGCAAGGCGGCGCCCGACACGGTGATCCGCTGCGAGAACTGCGGGCGCATCCTGGTGCGCACGTCCGAGTCAGGTCTGTAAGGGCGACAGGGGCGGTGGCCGTGCGGGAGTTCATCGTCGAGGCCGACGGCGGGTCGCGGGGCAACCCGGGGCCCGCGGGCTACGGGGCCGTGGTGAGCGACGCGACGACGGGGGAGACCCTGCGGGAGGCGGCCGAGTACATCGGCGTCGCCACGAACAACGTCGCCGAGTACCGGGGCCTCCTCGCCGGCCTGCGCGCCGCCCATGAACTGGACCCGGCCGCGACGGTCCACGTCCGGATGGACTCCAAGCTCGTCATCGAGCAGATGTCGGGCCGCTGGAAGATCAAGCACCCCGACATGAAGCCCCTGGCGGCAGAGGCGGCCCGGGTGTTCCCGCCGGGGCGGGTCACGTACGAGTGGATGCCCAGGGAGCAGAACAAGCACGCGGACCGGCTGGCCAACGAGGCGATGGACGCCGGGGCCAGGGGAGAACAGTGGTCGGAGTCGACATCGACGGCCGAGCTGGACACTTCTGACGGTGCGGGGTCGGATGCCGGGGCTTCCGTCGGGCCTTCTGCCGCCGGTGGAACGACGGGGCAGGACGGCGGCGAAGCCGCGGTGGCCGGGGGCGATGCCGACCTTCGTGCCGCGCAGGCTGACGTCGATGATGCAGAGGGCGCCGGTGCGGAGGCTGATGCCGACGCACGCTCGGTGAAGGCCGACGCCGACGCCCGTGCCGCCAAGGCCGTTGCCGCGCCGGGCTGGGCACCCGCCGACATGGGCGCCCCCGCCACCTTCGTACTCCTGCGCCACGGCGAGACCCCCCTCACCCCGCAGAAGCGCTTCTCCGGCAGCGGCGGCACCGACCCCTCCCTCTCCGACGCGGGCCGGGAACAGGCCGAGCGGGCCGCCGCCCTGCTGGCCAGGCGCGGCACGATCCAGGCCGTCGTCTCGTCGCCCCTCGCCCGCACGCGGGAGACCGCAGGGATCGTCGCCGCCCGGCTCGGGCTCGACGTGAGCATCGACGACGGGCTGCGCGAGACCGACTTCGGCGCCTGGGAGGGACTCACCTTCGCCGAGGTGCGCGAGCGCCACCCCGACGACCTGAACGCCTGGCTGGCCTCCCCGGACGCCGAACCCACCGGCGGCGGCGAGAGCTTCGCGGCGACGGGCACCCGGCTCGCCGCCACCCGCGACAAGCTGGTCGCCGCGTACGCGGGCCGCACGGTCCTGCTCGTCACCCACGTGACCCCGATCAAGACGCTCGTCCGGCTCGCCCTCGGAGCCCCGCCGGAGTCCCTGTTCCGCATGGAACTCTCGGCCGCGTCCCTGTCGGTCGTGGCGTACTACGCCGACGGCAACGCCAGCGTCCGCCTCCTCAACGACACGTCCCACCTGCGCTGAGCCCCGCCGCTTCACGGGCCAGCGCCTCGACACGCCCCCAGTCGCGGGTCGCGATCGCGTCCTGCGGGAGCATCCAACTCCCGCCTACACACCCGACGTTGGGCAGTGCCAGATAATCCGGCGCGGAGGCCGAGCCGATCCCGCCCGTCGGGCAGAAGCGGGCCTGCGGCAGCGGCCCGGCGAGCGACTTCAGGTACGCCGTACCGCCCGCGGCCTCGGCCGGGAAGAACTTCATCTCCCGCACCTCGCGCTCCAGCAGCGCTACGACCTCGGACGTGGTCGACACCCCCGGCAGGAACGGCACCCCGGACGCCCGCATCGCGTCCAGTAGCAGGTCCGTCCAGCCAGGGCTGACCAGGAAGCGGGCGCCCGCGGCCACCGACTCCTCGACCTGCCCGGGGCTGATCACCGTCCCGGCACCGACCAGCGCCTCCGGCACCTGCCCCGCGATCTCCCGGATCGCCTCGAGAGCCGCGGGCGTCCGCAGCGTCACCTCGATCGCGGGCAGCCCACCGGCCACCAGCGCCCGCGCCAGCGGTACGGCGTCGCTCGCATCCTCGATGACGACGACGGGGATGACGGGCGCGAGGTCCAGCACGGAGGCGGGCAGGGGAGAGACCATGGCGGTATCCTGCCGCCGATCCAGCAGCATGCGCAAAGCTCATTGCGCATGCTGCAACAGGCATCGTTCGGCGGTCAGTGCACCTCGTCCATCAGCACGTCCAGCGCCCACGCCTGCCCCGCCTTGGCCGGCGCCTCGGCCTCGACCACGTACCCGAGCTCCCGCAACGCCGTCACCAGCTCGGCCGGGCCCTTCGGATCGACCCCGGCGGTCAGCAGGCCGCGCACGATCCGCCCCTTGGTCGCCTTGTTGAAGTGGCTGACCACCTTCCGCGTCGGCGCGTGCAGCACTCGTACCGACGCCGTCCGCCCGGCGATCTCGCCCTTCGGCTTCCAGGCGGCGGCGTACGCGGCGGACCGCAGATCCAGCACCAGCCCGTCCCCGGCCGCCTCGGGAAGCACCGACGCCATCGGCGTACGCCAGTGCGCGCCCAGCGCCCCGAGCCCCGGCAGCCTCACCCCCATCGAGCACCGGTAGGACGGAATCCGGTCCGTCACCCGCACGGCACCCCACAACCCGGAGAACACGAGCAGCGACCGCGCGGCCCGCCGCTTGGCGGAGGTATCCAGGGTCGCCAGGCCGAGGGCGTCGTAGAGCACGCCGGTGTAGATCTCCCCGGCCGGCCGCGCTCCCGCCGTCCGCAGCTCCACGTTCTTCGCGACCTCGCCCCGCAGCCCCTCGCTGAGCCCGAGCACCTCGCGCGCCTTGACCTCGTCGCCGGCACACAGCTCGACCAGCTCGGTGAGGACGGCCTCCCGGGCGTCGGTCAGCCCCGGCAGCGACAGCGACTCCGGCTTCAGCGGGGCACCGCGGCCGGAGGAGGCCTTGCCTTCGGACGGCGGCAGCAGGACAAGCACGCGTACTCCTTCGATCGAACTCCGCCGACAGCGTACGGGGACCTGCGCCGACCTCAGACGCGCGCCCGGCCGAGGGCGCGGACCAGGTCGTCGGCGTCGTCGGCGTGAAAGCGGACGACACGGACCGGGCGCCGGCGCCCGAGGAAGGTGAGATGGGTGACGGGTTCCGTCAGTTCGATCGTGACGGTCGTCTGGGCGCCCACCTCGACATTGAGCTCGCCGTCGGCCCGCTCGTGCGTCATCCTCAGCTCGCGCCGCACCGAGGCGATCCGCTCCAGCGGCACCCGCAGATCGACATGGACGTACCGCCGGATCCGCAGCTCACCACCGACCGGATCCAGTACGTGCGGACGTACGACCGACGAGGCGTGCAGCCCGATGACGAAGACGACGCTGTACACGTCCACGAAGAGGAAGACGGCGTGCACGGTGGGCCAGTCCCGGAGCAGCACCGACATCGCCACGGTCTCGACGACACACACGAAGCCGAACCCGAACATCATCGCGCCCTGCCCGCGCGCGTACCCGAACGCCCGACCACCGCCCCCGGCCCCCTGCGTACGCCGTGCCACCCACAGCACGAGACTCACGAGCACGCGCACCTCGTGCCCGACCAGCAGCCGCGCGATCCTCATCGTCGCTCCTCGGTGAGAAGGTGCAGCGTCCGGCGGATCGCCTCCGCCTGGGCCGGGGCCAGGTCGGCGTAGAAGGCGCGCAGGACACTGTCGTCGTGGTCGAGATCCCCGACCTCCGGGAACAGCCCCGGGGGAATGCAGTCGGCCAGGGCCCGGGCGGCGTCGGCGACGCGCGGATCGTCCGGCTCCGCCTCGGCGAGCGCGTCGAGCAGCGCGTACGCCTCATGGGCCCGCGCCACGGCCTCGGGATTCCCCAGGGCCTCACCCAACGACGACACGAGCTGCTCCCGTGCCTCGTCCGGCATGGCCGTCTCCAGGAAGGCCATGATCTCGCGGTCCTTGGCGGCCATGGGCGAGTCCGGAAGCTGCGCCGACCCGGCGAACAACGCGGCCAGCTCCGGCGACACCGGCCCTTCAACCGGCAACCCGCCCTCCGCCTCCAGCAGGATCCGCAACCGCCCCCGCCGCTCCCGGATGGCCTCCTCCTGCCGCGCCAGATCTTCGTCCAGCTCGGTCAGCACCTCGACCAGGTCCTTCCCGGCCTCGTCCGCCAGCACGTCCCGCACCTCGGCGAGCCCGAGCCCCAGCTCGGTGAGCCGCCGGATCCGCGCCAGCACGACGGCGTGCCGCAGGCCGTACTCCCGATACCCGTTCGCCCGCCGCTCCGGTTCGGGCAGCAGGCCCAGGTGGTGATAGTGCCGCACAGCCCGCGTGGTGACGCCGACGGCGGTGGCGAGTTCTCCGATCCGCATGGCACCAGTGAAGACGTTGACGTTGCGGCAAGGTCAAGCTGATAACCCCTGGACACGACCGACTGCCTCTGCTCCCCTGTGAGCCGGGGGGTACGAAGTGAGCACACGGCAACCGATACGAGAACAGGCCCGCTGGACCAGGGCGAGGCTGGGCCGCTGCGGACCGCCCCTCGACCTCCTCACCGCCCACTTCGACCAGCACGTCTACGCGCCGCACGCGCACACCGAGTTCACCATCGGCGTCACGGTCGGCGGCTCGGAGGTCATCGCCTACCGGGGCGGGCGGATCCACTCCTACCCCGGCTCGATCGTCGTCCTGGAACCGGGCGAGATGCACACCGGCGGCCCGGCCGCCTCCGACGGGTACGCCTATCAGGCCCTCTACGCCGAGCCGTCCCTCCTCACCGACGGCACCCTCGGCGGCCTCCCGCACTTCCGGGACGCCGTCCTCCACGACCCGGACCTGGCCACCGCCCTCCGCCGCGCCCACACGGACATCAGCACCTGCCCCGACCCGCTGGAGGCCGAGTCCCGGCTGCCCTGGCTGCTCACGGCCCTGGCCCGCCGCCACTCCACGGCCCGCGCGAGCGAGGACGCGGTGCCCGGCGCCGCCCACATCGCCAGGTCCGTACGCGACCGCCTCGCCGACGAACTGCTGGACCCTCCCTCCCTGGCCGCCCTCGCCACGGACCTCGGCCTCTCCCGCTACCAGCTCCTGCGCGCCTTCCGCACGACGATGGGCGTACCGCCGTACGCCTGGCTCGCCCAGCACCGGGTCGCCAGGGCCCGCGGACTCCTGGAGTCCGGCCTGCGCCCCGCCGAGGTCGCCGGACTCGTCGGCTTCGCCGACCAGGCGCACCTCACCCGCTGGTTCCGCCGCGTCCTGGGCGTGACCCCGGCGGCGTACCGCAACAGCGTTCAAGACACGGCGGGGTGAGGCGGCCGAGACTCGCCGCATGACTGCACGCGGCTGGTTCCTGTTCTCCCTGATGGGAGTGATCTGGGGCGTCCCCTACCTGATGATCAAGGTGGCGGTGGACGCCGTGTCCCCGTCCATGGTGGTGTTCACGCGCTGCGCCCTCGGCGCCGCACTCCTGCTCCCCTTCGCGATACGCCAGGGCGGCCTGCCCCGCACGATCCGCACCCACTGGCGCCCGATGCTGGCCTTCGCGTGCATCGAGATCATCGGCCCTTGGTGGACCCTGACCGACGCGGAACGCCACCTCTCCAGCTCGACGGCAGGCCTGCTGATCGCCGGCGTCCCGATCGTGGGCGTGGCCCTGGCTCGCTTCTTCGGCGAGACGGAGAGGCTGGGGGCGAGGCGGATGACCGGACTCGGCCTGGGCCTGGCCGGCGTAGGGGTCCTCACGGTCCCGCACCTGACGGGCGGCGACGCGAAGTCGCTGGCCGAGGTACTGGTGACGGTGGTGGGCTACGCGACGGCGCCCCTGATAGCGGCCCGCCACCTGAAGAACGTCCCGACCCTCCAGCTCATCGCCCCCTGCCTGGCCCTGTCGGCGCTGGTCTACGCCCCGGCGGCGGCGCTGACCTGGCCATCGGCCATGCCCTCCGCCTCTGTCCTGGCGGCGCTGGCGGCCCTGGGCGCCGTCTGCACGGCGGTCGCCTTCGTGGCCTTCCTGGAGCTGATCAAGGAGGCGGGCCCGACCAGGGCGACGGTCTTCACGTACGTCAATCCGGCGGTCGCGGTGGCGGCGGGCGCGATCTTTCTGGACGAGCAGCTGACGGCGGGCATCGTGGCGGCGTTCACGCTGATCCTCGCGGGCTCGGTCCTGGCGACCGCCGCCGGTCCGCGGCCCCGCTCACGCCCGGTACCATGGTCGACACGGCAGACGAGCCGGGCGGACGGCCGCGTGGAGTCCCCCTGACGGGGAGCTTCCCGAGGAACGTCCGGGCTCCACAGGGCAGGGTGATGGCTAACGGCCACCCGGGGTGACCCGCGGGACAGTGCCACAGAAAACAGACCGCCCAGCGCTTCGGCACTGGGTAAGGGTGAAACGGTGGTGTAAGAGACCACCAGTGCCCAGGGCGACCTGGGCAGCTAGGTAAACCCCACCCGGAGCAAGGTCAAGAGGAAGCACCTCGGTGCTTCTGCGCGGACGATCGAGGGCTGCCCGCCCGAGTCCGCGGGTAGACCGCACGAGGTCGGTGGCAACGCCGACCCTAGATGGATGGCCGTCGCCCGGGGCTCCGCGAGGAGCTCCGGGAACAGAACCCGGCGTATAGCCCGACTCGTCTGCCGCTGCCTGCGGCTTTGCCTAACGTGCTCGACGAGGGACCGGGCGCGCACCGCGAGGATCTGCTGCGGGAGGCTGCTCGCTTCTTCGGATGGGCGTGGCTCGGAGCCGACATCCGGGAGGCGCTGACCGGCGACATCGGCGCGTTGATCGCCGCCGGGGACTTGGTCGAGTCGGAGGGCGGCCTGATGCCTGCGGAGGGTTCTTGATCCGTTGAGGTGGGCTCTCCTCGTATCGCTTGGAGGCCCTAGATGTCCAGGTCGGGCTGTCCAGGGTGACGACCGCTGGGACGAGGCGGCCGCCACCGAGGTCGACAGCGCCGACTGCACAGGGCAGAGGCCATGCGCCCCGGTACCCGGACGCCGGTAGGGAGACCGGGCACGGCGTCCGCTGCCGTCACTGGTGACCACCGATACGACTGTCAGTACCGCCAGGTACCCTCAAACACATCGTCAACGCGGCCCGCCGGGCTTCCGCTCCACCCTGGTGGAGTCTTGAAGGACATGCCCCCACCCGCACGAGTCTTTTCGTGCTGCCTGGGGGAAGTCCTTGCTGTTCCGCGCGTCCGCGAAGACGGTCGCCGTCATGGCACTCGACGGTTCGCTGTTCCTGCACCTCACCGACCAGTTCGTCCACATGCATGGCTATCGGCCCGGCGCCTCGGAGGTGCGTTCCTGGGAGCGCAGCATTCCCGTCCTGGCCGCCGCACTCAACGATGCCGGCCTGGGCGACGTGGAGGTCATGCTGGAGTACGCGCTCCCGCTGAACAGCAAGCGGGCCGACGTCGTACTCGCCGGTGTGCACCCGGTCACGGGAGAGCCGTCCTACGTCGTGGTGGAGCTGAAGCAGTGGAGCCAGGCACTGCCTCACGAGGACGATCCCACCTTGTGCCATGTTGATGCCTATGCCCATCCGGTCCTCAACCCCATCGAGCAGGTCCGCCGCTACTGCGAATACCTCGTCAATTTCAACGGGGCGCTGGCCGAACACGCGCACCGGGTGGCCGGAGTGGCATTTCTGCACAACGCCACCGAGTTCGGCGTGACTGGGCTGCGGGAGATCGAGCGTGACGGCCACGGACTGCTCTTCACCGCGGAACGCCGAGGCGCCTTCCTCGACCACCTTCGTGCCAGGCTGAGCGACAAGCCCCCAGGGGCCCGGGCGGCGGACGAACTCCACGCAGGCGCCACGGTGCCGTCGAAGCAGCTCATGTCCGTGGCCGCAGAGGAGGTTCGCGAGCGTACACAATTCGTCCTCCTCGACGAGCAGCAGGTCGCATACCGCATGGTGCTCAACGCCGTGGAGAAAGCAAAGCGCGCCGACCGCAAGGAGGTCGTCATCGTCACGGGCGGCCCCGGCACCGGCAAGAGCGTCATTGCTCTCCAACTGCTCGGTGAGCTCTACCGGCGCGGGGTCTCGGCACTGCACGCCACCGGCTCGCAGTCGTTCACGAAGACGATGAGGAAGGTCGCCGGAGCCCGCAAGCGCGAGGTCCAGGACCTGTTCAAGTATTTCAACAGCTTCATGACGGCCGAGAAGAACAGCCTGGGTGCCCTGATCTGCGACGAGGCGCACCGCGTCCGGGAGACTTCGGCCAACCGTTACACGCGCGCCGCGCACCGCACAGGCAAGGCGCAGATCGACGAACTCATCGACGTGGCCTACGTGCCTGTTTTCTTCCTGGACGAGCACCAGGTCGTCCGCCCTGGCGAGATGGGCACGGTGGCCGAGATCAAGGCGGCAGCGGCGAAGCGGGGCATCCCCTGCAGTGTCGTCCCGCTGGACAGCCAGTTCCGTTGCGGTGGTAGTGACGCCTACCTGCGCTGGGTGGTCCGTCTCCTCGGCCTGGAGCCGGGCGGGCCGGTCGTATGGGAACCTGACGACCGCATGCGGTTGCTTGTCGCCGACAGTCCGCGGGAGATGGAAGCCTTCCTCGAAGCGCGCCGGGCCCATGACTACGGTGCTCGCATGTCCGCCGGCTACTGCTGGCGTTGGTCCCCGGAACCCAAGCCCGGCGACCCGCTCCCGCCCGACGTCGTCATCGGCGACTGGGTCCGTCCCTGGAATCTGCGTGGTGACCGCTCCGTCTCCGGCGCACCACCGGCAGTCCTGTGGGCCACCGACCCGGCCGGCTTCGGTCAGGTCGGGTGCGTCTACACCGCCCAGGGCTTCGAGTACGACTGGTCCGGCGTCATCATCGGCCCCGACCTGGTCTGGCGCGGCGACCGCTGGGTCACGGACCGCACGGCGTCCAAGGATCCGGTTTTCAAGCGCTCGACGCCGGATGCCGACGTGGACCGACTGATCCGCAACACATACAAGGTGCTCTTGACCCGCGGAATGGTCGGCACGGTCGTCTACTCCACGGACCGGGAAACCCGGGAAAAACTACGGGAATTGGTGGGTGCTGAGCGGCGCGTGGCTGTCACGGCGTGAACGATCGGCCTGAACCCACAGCTTTTCCGCCAACTTGCTGCTGACATGCCATGAGTTGGCGGGAGGAGTTCGCATGAGCTGTAGCGCTCCCTAAGATCACCCGTACCAATTGCGGCCCGACGGGCTTCCCCTGCGCGAGGACACGCCCCCACCCGCACGAGTCACTCGTGCCCTGGGGGAACCACCTCGTGTCCATGCTCCTGCTGAGGCTGTCTGCGCAGGATCTGCTCACTCTGAACTCGAGGCGCCGGATGGTGCCCCACCTCGCGGCGAGGTGGAAGCACTTCCGGAAAACCGATGCCTCGCTCTCCGAACGAACCGCCTGGGCGGAAAGCCTGGTCGAACTGGCCCAGGACCTCATCGAGGCGGGTCGCGGCAATGTGGAGATGATCGTCGAATGCGGTGCGACCGCCGACGAACCCGAGAATCCCCACGACCAGCGCCTCATCGATGTGGTGCTCGCCGGGCACCACCCCGAGACCTACCGTCCGTCGTACCAACTGGTAGAGCTGAAACGATGGTCCACGGTCACGAGAGTCGAGAAGGCCACTGCCGAACTGGTCCATGTTCCGGGAATCTGCGAGCCGAAGCGACACCCCGCCCTGCAACTGCGCGAGTACTTCCAGCTCTTCACGGGCGACGAGGGTCCGCTGGCCGGGCATCGCATCGAATGCGGCGGCTTCACGTATCTCCACAATGCCACGGAGGAGTCCGTAAGGCCCCTGTTGACCGTCGATGCACCCATGGGGCCCTACGCGCGCACCTACACCAAGGACCGCCGCAACAGGCTGCTTGCCGACTTGCGAAAGCACTTCGCGGAAGAAGGCGGTGACTCGGCAGCCGAGCTGCTGCTGCAGGGCCTGAGCCTCCGCAACACGCCGCTTCTCGACGCGATGATCAAGTCCCGTGGTGAGGACACCGTGTTTGCGCTGCGGGGCAAGCAAAAGGAGGTTGCCGAGGACGTACTGGACAAGGCTTCGCTCATCCTCGGCGATCCTGACCAGCCGGGCCTCATACCGGATGACCGCCGTGCCGTGTTCATCATCACGGGTGGCGCGGGCACGGGGAAAAGCGCTGTCGGACTGGAACTCAAGGCAGAGTTCGAAGCTGACGGACGAACGGTCAAGTATGCGAGCGGCAGTCGAGCCTTCAACGGGGCGCTGCAGGAGCACGTCGGTTACGGGGACAAAGAGTTCAAGGAGAGCTTCTCCTACTTCAGCAACTTCGTCACACCACCCGAGCCGCCTCTTGATGTCCTCATCTGCGATGAGGCCCACCGCATGAGGGACCGCACCACCAACCGCTACCTGCCCGCGGAGCGGCAGGGAACGAAACCTCAGGTGGACGAGCTGCTGGACGCGTCCCGTCTCACAGTGTTCTTTCTCGACGGAAGCCAGACTGTTCGTCCGAATGAGGTTGGCACGGTTGACCTGATCGTGAACGCCGCCAAGGCCCGAGGCCTGGCGCCGGGCCGTCACGAACTCACCGACCAGTACCGCTGCGGGGGAAGCGACGGGTATGTGCGCTGGGTGCAGGACCTTCTGGGACTGACAGGCGACGAACCGCGGATGTGGACCCCTGACGGGCTGATGCACGTCGAGGTCGCCGACAGCCCGGAGGAACTGGAGCGGATCATCAGGACGGAGTCCGAAGCCGGCGCCTCGGCGCGCATGGTCGCAGGCTTTTGCTGGCCCTGGTCCAAACCGCGGGGCGAGGGAAAGGGGAGGTGGCTGGAGGAGGACGTACGCATCGGCGGCTGGCACCAGCCCTGGAACGCTGACAGCACAAGTTGGTGCGAGAACGGGACAGTGCCTCCCTCGAAGATCTGGTCGGTGGACCCGGCCGGCATCAACCAGATCGGCTGCGTTTACACCGCCCAGGGCCTGGAGTGGGACTGGTGCGGCGTGATCATGGGCGAGGACATGGTGCGCCGCGACGGCCGTTGGGTCTTCCGGCGCGGCAAGACGCGCAAGGACCCGAAAACGGGGGTCAAGCGCGTCGCGGTCCCCGGTTCCTTCGACCCGAGGCTGCGGTGGAAGAACCTGAGCGAGGAGGACTTCGCGCGGTGCATCCGGCACGCGTACCACGTCCTCATGACCCGGGCGAGCCGTGCCACCGTCCTCTACTCCACGGACGAGGAGACGCAGGCCTACCTGAGGGAGGCCGTCGGTGACGTGCAGATACACGACCTGCGGCCCACGTGGGACAACCTTCCACCCATAGCCAGGGTCCCTCACCTTCCCCGCCCCAAGGGGAAGCGCAAAGGTTCACGCAACCGGAAGAAGAAGCAGAACCAGCCCCACTCCGGGCAGCGACCTCTTTTCTGAGGATCTGAGGAGTGGCGGGCTCACCGGGCCCGCCACATGCCTGCCTCAGACGAGCAGGTGCGCTGCCGCCGCCAGCGCCTCCAACACGAGGTTGGAGACGACTCCGGCGGCGGCGCCGACCAGGATCTCGCGGATCCAGGGACGACGCGCAGGCTTGTACTCGATCGGTTCCATGAAGGGCCACTCCAGGTTGTGAGTTCGGAATGGCAGGGATCGCCCTACCGGGCATCCGCCCTCACCGAAGTGAGGTCCACGTGGTGGATTCACCATCCGTTACTCACGACCAGCGGACTGGACCGCGGCTCCGCCTCGTACCCTCCGGGAAGGTGCGCAGCGAGTAACAAGCCTAGCGCACAGCCCAGACACCGAATCAGAGCAACTTCCATGCCTTCGGCTGGAGTTAGAGCGCCATGACCCCGACCGGCGAGCTGGGCTGGTTCAAGATCGGCTACAGCGGATCTGAGGGTGGCGGGCCAGGGCAGGCCTACGTGGTCGATCAGGAGCGTGGCCTTCAATGTCGGGAGCGATGCGGCCAGTTCGGCCGTGGCCTCGCGGCGGTCGTGGGTGGTGCTGTTGAAGAGGTAGCCGTCGGCGGTGATCAGGACCGTGGGTTCGAGCTGAAGGAACCGGTCGGCGGCCGCCTGGGGCGCGTAGTCCTGGCCGCATACCGACCAGACGGCGCCCAGGCTCGCGGTGGCCAGGAACGCGACGATCGCGTGCGGGGTGTTGGGCAGGTAGCCGACCACCCGGTCGCCCCGTCCCACCCCCAGGTCGAGCAGGGTCGCGGCCACCGAGGCGGTCCGGGTACTTCATCTTGGTGCTCCTCAACAGGCTTCGAGTCAACAGGCTTCGCGCAGGGGTGGTGTGCGTGCGGTGTGCAGCAGGGGCGCCCAGGTCGTGGCTGCCGTGAACTCGGCACCCCCGTGCGGGATCACGTCCATCACGACTCGGTCCGGTCGTAGGAGTACGGCCTCCGCCCGTCCCGTGCGCAGCCAGGCTGCGAGCCGGCGGCCGTCGTTGCCGAGGTCGGTCACGAGGACCGTCCGGGCGCCGAGGGCATCGGCTACCGCCTGGAGGGAAGGGGGTGGTGGCTCGGCCGTGAGGACCGTGAAGGAGTCGCCGAGCAGGGTGTCCAGGCGGGTGCGGTGTTCCTGGGGTCCGGCCGTCGTCACCCATGGCTGCGGGCACATGCGGCCCACCAAGCGGCGGCCGGCGCCCCGGGGCCTGCGGCAGACCAGCGGGCCCGCGGTCAGGGCCGGGCTGAGGTCGCGGGCGGCGGCCGTGCTCAGCCCGGGGATGCGGACGGCCGCGTTCAGCGCACCGCGCCGGAGGGCCGCGGCGCCGTCCTGGCCGCCGGTCATGGCCCAGCCCATGGCGACCGCGAGCCGGATCATGTGGTGGGCGTGCGGCCTGCGTTCGCTCTCGTACGTGTCCAGCAACCGCTCGTCCCCGCCCCGCCGGAGGACAGCGGCGAGCTTCCAGGCCAGGTTGTGCGCGTCCCGCAGGCCCGCGCACAGGCCCTGCCCGATGAACGGCGGGGTGAGGTGGGCCGCGTCGCCGAGGAGGAAGACCCGGCCCCGGCGCCAGCGGTCGGCGATCCGTGCCCGGAAGGTGTAGCGCGCCTGGCGCAGCACTTCGAAGTCGGAACCATGCGTGAGGTCCACCCATGGGGCTACCAGTTCCCGCACCTGCTCGTCGGTTGGCTCCGTGTCGTCCCGTAGGCGGAACTCCCAGCGGTAGCGGTCCTTGCCGATGCGCATGAATGTCGCCGGGCGCCGTGGATCACAGACTTGTTCTACGCCTTCCCAGCAGCGGACCGGGAGGCTCGTGCGGACGTCGACGACGGTCCAGCGTTCCTCGAAGCGCAGGTCCTCCCAGCCGGCGCCGATGGCCTCGCGGGTGAGGCTGTTGGCGCCGTCGCAGCCGAGGACGGCGTCCGCGCGCAGCAGGTGTTCGCCCGTGTCGTCGCGATAGGTCACGCGGACCGGACCGTCGGCGTCCCGCTCGTCCTTCTCTACGCCGACGACGTCCTGTTCCACGCCGACGACCTCCACCCCGCCGCGCAGCTCGCACTCCGGCGTGCGGGCAAGGGCCTCGCGCAGGACCCGCTCCAGCTCGGGCTGGTCGAACATGCTGGTCTGCGGGAAGCCGTGGGCGCCCTGCGCGGCGCGCGGGAACTCGGCCAGCACCCGGTGCCGGGCGTCCAGCAGCCGTAGCCCGCGTGCGGGGCGGGCGATCACGGCGAACTCCGCCTCGACCCCGGCTGCTTGGAGGATGCGGCGGACCTCGTCGTCGGCGGCGACGGCACGCGGCAATGGGTAGACGCCGTGGTGGCGTTCGAGAACGACGGTACGCACGCCGCGCCGGGCCAGGAGGAGGGCGGCGGTCACGCCCACGGGTCCGGCTCCGACGATCACCACTGGTGCGGAGGCCGAGGGCAACTCGACGGTCATGTGCGGCTCATTCGGGTCTCGGAGTGTGGGTGTTCGGTCTCGGTCGCGCGGGTCATTCCGCGTGGGACACGGGCGTGCGCTGCTCCCCGAGGTCGATGCGCCCGTCCGGCGTTGCGATGGTCGCGGTCACCACGTCGCCGTGGCGCAGGTAGCGGGGGTTCTTCGCCTGGCCCTTGAAGAACGCCCTCCACTTCATCGCCGGCGGCAGCAGCGCGGCGATCTTCTCGACGGGCTTCGGCGGGGCCTTGAGGGCGGTGCCGCCGGGCGTGCCGGTGAGTAGCAGATCGCCGGGGTCGAGGGTCTGGAACCGGGCCAGCAGGGTGAGCGCCCGGGCCGGACGGACGATCATGTCGGCGAGGGTGCGGTCCTGACGCGGCTCGCCGTTCACCGACAACCTCAGCCGCAGGTCGAGGAGATGAGCGAAGTCCTCCGGCTCCAGCAGGCAGAGGACGGGGCCGGTCGGTGTGAAGGTGGGGTACGACTTGCTCTCGTAGAACTGCGTCCTGGTCAGCTGTACGTCCCGGGCGCTGACGTCGTTGGTGATCACGAGTCCGGCGACGTACGACGGCAGGTCCTCTTCCTCTACCACGGTGCCGACGGGCAGGGGGGACCCCAGGACCAGGCCGAGCTCTATCTCGTAGTCGAGGAGCCGGACGTGCTGCGGGCGGACGATGGTCTCGTGCGGGCCGCTGACCGACCCGGACGCCTTGCGGAAGAAGGCGGGCGGGATGTCGCCGGTGAAGCCCGAATCGCGGGCGTGGCTGCGGTAGTTGACCATCTGGGCGACCACCCGGCAGGGGGTGGTGACGGGGGAGAGGGGTACCAGGTCGGCGACCGGTGTGCCCGCCTCACCGGACAGAGCCGCCTCCCGTACGGCGGCCCGGTCGGCCAGCAGTTCGGCCGTGGTGACGACCTTGGTGTCGACGGGGACGGCGCGGTCGCCGAGGGCGACCCACCAGCCGTCGGCGGTGCGCAGGACGTTGGTGCTCATGTCGGTTGCCTTTGGTGAGAAGAGTTCAAGTGGTCAGGAGCGCGCGGCCTTCAGCAGGCCCAGCAGGCGTGCCGGGTCCAGCTCGTTGTCGCCCCGCAGGGCCTGGAACACTTCGCGGGCCCGTTGCGGGGAGGGGCTCGCGCCGAGGAAGTCGCGGGTGGCCGGCGGGCCCCACTGGGCCAGTCCGCTCGTCGACATGGGCGCCCAGCCGGGCTCGACGTCGCAGGAGAACAGGTCGCCGTCGGCGAAGTGCTCCAGCATGAAGCGGTCGGGGTCGCGCCAGTAGTCGAAGAGCTGGCTGCCCTGGATGTGCCGGCCGATGCCCCAGCTACGCCGGTAGCCGCGCTCGGCCAGGTACTCGCCGCCGGCGGCGATCGAGTCGAGGTCGGTCACCTGGTAGGCGGAGTGGACGTAGCCCGTGCCCGGCCCCAGATGCATCGCCAGCGTGTGGTGGTCCACGGCCAGGCCGCCCTGGTCGCAGCGGATGAACGCCATGGTCGGGCCGCGGTCGCGCTGCCCGTCCAGGAAGAGGAAGTCGGACACGATCATGCCGAGCGTGTCCAGGTACCAGTCCAGGGCCCGGGTGAACACCCGCGTCTCCAGCACCACGTGGCCCAGCCGCTGGATTCGGGACGGCTCGCGCGGGGGCCGTTGCGTGGCGTTCGTACGGCGGTGCCCGGTGCCGGAGTTGAGGAGGAGCGGTCGCTGCTCGGGCAGCGCCGGCAGGTCCTCGCCGCAGTGCGCCACGCGCACGGGGAAGCCCGAGGGGTCGAGCAGGTCGACCGCCCTTCCGCCGCCCGGCACATCGGCGTCCCGTACGGCCATGCCCGTGGCCCGGGCCAGCCGGTCCAGGTCGGCCCGCTCCGCCGCGCGGAAGGCCGGGCCGATGAAGCGGGACGTACGACCGCGCCGGATCACCATGCACGGCGAGCCCGAGAAGGTGCCGCGCAGCCACAGCTCCCGCTCGGTGCGGGCGGCGATGCCGAAGCCGAAGTCCCGGGCGAAGACCTCGGCGCGGTCCAGGTCGGGCTTCTCGAACTCGAGCCAGGCCAGGTCGGCCACCTTGATCACCGGGTTCCGGGAGCGACCGGGGTGTTCGCCGCGCTGGGCGCCCTGCTCGCTGTGGAGGTCCTGATGAGCCGTCTTGGACATGACGTCCTCCAAGCAACATTGCTGTATTGAGGAAATCATCAGCTTTGACTCTTCGATCGTCAATAGCCGCTCGCAAGTGAACTGAGGATTTCCTCAGAACTGTGCTGACTGATTCATCAGAACTGTGACGCCCTGGGGAGCGTTGTTAGACTCGCCCGCATGCCGTCGTCAGCCCCGCCCCGCAACCGCTTCGAACGGCGCCGTGCCGAGACCCGGCAGGCACTCGTCCGCGCGGCGCGGCAGATCCTCGCCGAGACCGGGGACACCAGCGCGAGCATCCAGTTGATCGCGGAGCGCGCGGACGTCGGCTTCGGCTCCTTCTACAACCACTTCGAGTCGAAGACGGAGCTGTTCGACGCGGCGGTGCGGGACGCCCTCGAAGAGCTCGGCCAGGCCTTCGACGAGCAGCTGCGGGGCGTCGACGACCCGGCGGAACTCGTCGCGACCGGCTTCCGTCTCAGTGCGCGCATGGCCGACTCCAGGCCCGAGCTGATGCAGGTGCTGCGCCACCGCGGCCTCGGACACATCCACTCGGAATCGGGCCTGGCGCCGCGCGCGGTGCGCGATCTGGAGGCCGGTATCGCCTCCGGCCGGTTCACCGTCACCGATCCCACCGTCGCGGTGACCGCCCTGGGCGGCTCGCTGCTGGCGCTGGTGGAACTGCGGTTCGCCCGGCCGGAGCTCGACGGCGACGAGGCCGCGTCCAACCTGGCCGAGATGCTGCTGTGCATGCTGGGAGTGCCGCCCGAGGACGCCCGTGACGTCGCCCGCCGCCCCTTGCCCGACCTCGACTGACAGGGCTGAGCGCCGTGACCAAACCCGTTGTCCGTGAACCGCTGCGACGCAACTCCCGTTCCAACCGGGCCCGCATCCTCGCCACCGCCCGGCAGGAGCTGGGCCGGAACCCCGATGTGACGCTGGAGGAGATCGCACGGGCCGCCGGGGTGGTCCGCCGTACGCTCTTCGGGCATTTCCCGGGGCGCGCGGCCCTGCTGGAGGCGCTCGCCGAGGAGGCGTCCGAGACGCTGCGCGGCATCGCGGCCGGAGTCCCCGACGCCGAGGAGGCGCCGGAGCGGGCCCTGGCCCGGTTCGTCCTGTCGATCTGGCCCGTCGGCGACCGCTACCGGCTGCTCCTCTCCCTCGCCCGCCAGGACCTGGGCACGCAACGGGTGTCCGAGACCCTCGCCCCGGCCCGCGACGAGGCCACCGCGATCCTGGAACGCGGCCAGCGCGCGGGCGTGTTCCACGACCATCTGCCGGCGGCGGTGCTGAGTGCCGCGCTGGAGGCCGTCACGCTCTCCCTGCTGGAGAGCGTCAACACGGGCGCGTGGGAGGACGACGGGACCCGGACGGCGGTGGCCACGCTGGTCGCCGCGGGGGTGTCGGACGAGGTGGCTACGGCGATCGTCCGGGACGTGGCGTCGGAGATGCGGGACGACGCGTCCGACAGTTGATCGGGGCGGTCAGTGAGCCACTGACCTCCGTGTGAGCTCATCCCGTGGGCCCCACAGGGGCGTCCGCCCCCACCGCGATCAGCGCCGCCCTCGCGCTGTGTGTGCCGTCGTCGCTCCAGGTGCCGGCGTTCACGCAGTCCAGGAGGGCCAGGAGGAGTTTCTCGAGCGCTCTGCCGAGCGGGGCCGGTGGGATGCCCGTGCGGAAGGCGCCTTGCCGCTGTCCCTGTTCGATGATCGCCGTCGCCATGTCACGGGCGGGGGCGAGGATTTCGTCGACCCGTGCCGCCCCCAGGTTCTGCGGCGCGAGTCTCAGCAGGATGCGATAGCGGTCGCCGACGGGCCAGAGCGCCAGGACGAAGCGGCGTAGAGCGGTGGCGGCGTCGTCGGCGGGATCGGGGGCCGCCACCGCCGCCAAGGCGTGGCGCAGTGCCTCCGCGGCCTCCGTGGCGAGGCCCTCCACCAGTGCGGACCGGCCGGCGAAGTGGTCGTAGACGGTGCGGCGCACCACCCCGGCGGCCTCGGCGATGTCCGTGAGGCTGCTGTCGGGGTCACGGCCGAGTTCCCGTCGCGCCGCTTCCAGGATGCGGGCCCTTGTGGGGTGGGCCGGTCGGCGTGGGCGGGTCATGGCGGATCGGATCTCCGGTCGACGGTCGACGGGGGAGGGCGACTCGATATTTGCACACCGGTGGGCAATAAACTAGTCTGCACATCGTTGGGCAAATAACTGCCCCCGTCGCTTCGCCCCCGAGGAGCCTCCGATGCCGCTGCTTGCCGACACACCCGCCGAGAAGATGACAGCGCCCTATCCGCGGCGCTGGTGGGCCCTGCTGGTGCTCTGCCTGAGCCTGCTGATCGTCGTCATGGCGAACACGTCGCTGATCGTGGCGGCGCCGGACATGACCAAGGACCTGGGCCTGACCAGCAGCGACCTGCAGTGGGTCGTCGACGGCTACACCGTCCCCTACGCCGCGCTGATGCTCGTCCTGGGCGCGATCGGCGACAAGTACAGCCGCCGCGGGGCACTGGTCCTCGGTCTGCTGATCTTCGCGGGCGGCTCGGTGATGGGCGGCATGGTCGACGAGACCACCCTGGTGATCACCGCCCGGGCGATCATGGGCATAGGCGCCGCCGTCGTCATGCCGGCCACCCTGTCCCTGCTGGTCGCGATCTTCCCGAGGGCCGAGCGGGCGAAGGCCATCACGGCCTGGAGCGCCACCTCGGGCCTCGCCATCGCCGCCGGCCCGCTCGCCGCGGGCTGGCTGCTGGAGAGCCACGCCTGGGGCTCCACCTTCCTGATCAACGTCCCCATCGCGGTCCTCGGCGTCGTCGGCGCACTCCTCCTGGTGCCGCCGTCCAAGGCGGAGCGGATGGGCGCGATCGACTACGTCGGCGGCCTGCTCTCCATCGTCTCCATCGGCTCCCTGGTCTACGCGGCCATCGAGGGCCCGCACTTCGGCTGGGGCACCGGCCCGATCGCCGCGGCCGTGGTCGCCGGTGTCGGCCTGCTCGCCTTCGTCGCCTGGGAGCTTCGCCACCCCAACCCCATGCTGGACGTGCGCAAGTTCAGGGAGCGCCCCTTCAGCGGGTCGATGCTCGCCGTGCTGTTCTTCTTCTTCGGCACCTTCGGCTCGATCTACTACTCCACCCAGTTCCTGCAGTTCGTCCTCGGCCACAGCGCGCTGGAGACCGGCGTACGGCTGCTGCCGCTGGCCGGAGCCGTCTTCGCCGGTGCCGCGGTGACCGGCCGGCTGGCCCCGAAGCTGGGCGTCAAGCTGGTGGTGGGGACCGGTATGGCGCTCGGCACGGTGGGCGTCCTGCTGCTCACGCGGATCGAGTCGGGCTCCACGTACACCGACTTCCTGGCGCCGCTGCTGCTGCTCGGCTTCGCGATCGGCCTGAGCCTGTCCCCGGCCACCGACACCATCATGGGTTCCTTCCCCGAGTCGGAACTGGGCGTCGGGGGCGGCGCCAACGACACCGCCCTGGAACTCGGCGGCGCCCTCGGGATCGCCGTCCTCGGCTCGCTCCTCGCCACGTCCTACAAGGACAAGCTGACCGACCTGGTCGGCGGGCACCTCCCGGCCGCCGCAATGGACACCGCCCAGGACTCGGTGGGCGGCGGCCTCGCGGTCGCCCAGCAGGTCGCCAAGACCCCCGACGGTGGCGCCCAGCAGGCCCAGGCCCTCATCGACGCGGTCCACGAGTCCTTCGCCCACGCCATCGCCCGGACCAGCCTCATCGGCGCCGTCATCATGGCCGCCGGAACCATGATCGTCATCGCCGTGCTGCCCGGCCGCGAGAGCACGGGCCGGCACAGCCAGGCCGAACCGGTGGAAGCCGACCGGGACGAGGAGTACGCGGACTCCGTGCGGTAGTCACCGCTCGTATCCCTGGGGGAATCCTGCCCGGCCTCGTTTCGTCGAGGCCGGGCAGCGGTGTCGGCTCAGGAACGCCGGGCCCGTGCCTCGATCTCCGAGCGGTCGTGCCGGACGCGGTTCACCCGGTGACCGGACGGCCTGCCGTGAAGACGTGCCGGAGCCGGCGGAGGGCGTCCAACTCGGTCAGAGGGTTGCCGTCGACGACGATGAGGTCGGCCCGCATGCCGGGTGCCAGAACGCCGGTGTCGGAAAGCCCGAGGGCATGGGCAGAGTTGACGGTGGCCATGTCGAGGATCTCGGCATGCCCGAAGCCGAGCGAGGCGAAGAACTCGAGCATGCCGACGTAGTCGCCGAACCGCGCCCCTGGCACACCGGAGTCCGTGCCGGCGATGAACCGGACTCCGGCCTCGCGCATCTCCTGAATGACCTTGACCATGGCCGCGGCGCGCTCGGATCCCATCTGCTCGAGGAACAACTGCCAGTCCCCGGAGACGCAGCGGCAGACAGAGACGTCGTTGGCGACGATACGGTCGGTGATCTCCGGGTCGTAGACGATGCCCTCCGCGGTGCGCCAGGAACAGTGCTCGATGGTCCGGACGCCGGCGGCCACACAGTGACCGATGGTCTCGGTGCCGTGAGCGTGAGCCGCCACCCCCAGGCCGTGGCGTCGCGCTTCCTCGACGATCAGGCGCAGTTGACCGGGAGTGAACTGTGCCTCCCACATGCGGGGTCCGCTCGGAGTGAGCGCGCCGCCCGAGGCCATCACCTTGATCACGTCGGCGCCGGCTGCCGCGTTGCGGGCGATCTGTGCCCGGATGTCGTCATCCGTGGTCACCTCACCGCCCAGAAAGCCGCAGTGGCCACCGTGTGCCGTCAATGGTGCGGTCGCGGCGACGATACGGGGCCCGACCGTCGCCCCGGAGTCGATGGAGGCGCGCACCGCCACGGTGAGGTCGTCACGGTCACCGAGATCCCGTACGGTCGTCACCCCGGCGGCCAGCATCTGCTGGGCACGGGTCGTGATGGCGGTGGACAGTTCATCAGGGTCGGCGTCGGCCACGGCGCTGATCAGGTCCGGGCCCGCGTCGAAGGCGAGGTGGACATGGCAGTCCATCATTCCGGGCAGCACCGTCGCTCCGGCACAGCGCAACCTGGGCACCCGTGAATCCACTGACGCGTCCAACTCGGAGGCGGCACCGACAGCGGCGATGATGCCGGATCCGACGAGCACGCCGCCTTTGTCGATCACCTGATCCGCGGGCCCGGCGATGACACGATCCGCGGTGATCAGTACCTCGTTCACGTTTTCCTCTCGCGTAGAGCATGGGATATGGCGATGAGTTCACGGGCGTCGGCCCCGAGGTCGTTGCCGGCCGGTGACGCGATGCGGACGGCGGACCACTCGGCGTGCGGGGACTCGGTCGTCGGCTTCAGCTTCAGTGCCCTGGTGATGTGCCGGGCGAGTTGGTCGGCCGGGCCGCGGGCGAGATCGGCGTCAGGCGCGACACGCGTCAGATAGGGGCTCAGGCGTACCAGTCCGTCGCGGCATTCGATGAGCCGACGATAGAACCGCTGCTCCTGGGTGCTGCGTTGGCGCAGCCGATGCCAAGTGGAGCCGGCCGGTGCCCGGTGCAGGACGAGTTCCGGGTAGGCGGTGGTCAGGGCCGTCCACAGGGGAGTGAGCTCCTGATACATGCGCCGGTGGTGCACGATCGAACGAAGCCGGGTGATCAGCTGCACGCAGGCCGAGTAGCAGATCCCGATGAGGACGATTCCCATGGCCCAGTCGGACAGGGACCAGTTCACCGTGTTGAACGCCTCGTGTGACCCGGGCCGGTCGATGCGCAGAACCACCAGGATCATGCGATTGACCGCGGTGATCGCCAGCCCGAGGAGCCCCAGGGCCATGATCCACAATCCGAGTCCGAGGTGCCGGGACGCCGCGCGTCCGTAACGCAGCGCCCAGAGTGCGGAGGCCAGATAGGCGTAGACGAAGTAGACGTTCCCGATGATGTAGAACGAGGCGATGCTCGGCTCCGCCATGTACGGGGTGCCCAATGAGTGGCCGCGCATCGCTGCCGGTGTGGCGATCATGGCGATCACCAGGGCGATCAGGACGCCGACGAGGAGGCCGACGTTGATCCGCAGGTGTCGTCGGTATGCGGTGTCGGTGTCGCGCACGGAGGAGGAGAAGAACAGGAAGAGCGCGAACAGGCCGGACAGGTAGATCCCGTTGAAGGCCACCTTGCCGACACCGACACCCGTGGCCGCGTCGATCGCGCCGTTGACCTCGGGAAGGCTGAGAACCTCTCCGCCCAGCAGCAAGAGCAGAGCGGCGACGAGCAGACGCAGCACCCTGTTGTGCGGGGCGCGTGCCAGGTCGATACCTTTCCACAGAACCCCCATGCTCAGCAGGGTGATGAGAGGCATCTGAAACATCAGGTCCACCCCCAACGGGGGTTCAGTGCGGAGCGCAGCGGACCGAGAGCCGGGTCTTCGGGCGTACGGGGGGTGACGTAGTCGATGACCACCGCCCACTCCTGGATGATCGTCGCCACCAGTTCGGCCTCGTGCTCGTAGTCCTCGGTGTAGCAGGTGCGACGAAAGCCTCGTGTCGTCAAGTCGTGAGGGAAGTCCGGGCCGAGGTCGGGGAGGCCCTCGCCGATGTCGCCGTCGTCCTGGTGATCGGCGAGGATATGGCCTATCTCGTGCAGGATGATGTGATCCTGGTGAACACGGGTGGTTTCCTCCTGATAGAAGATCACCTCCTCGTTCGGCCGGGACATCCACAGTCCGAAGGGGCCCGGGACCGGAAGCGCCCAGGGAATCAACCGGATGGGCTTGCCCAGATGTTCACCGAGCCTGCGGCACAAGTCGTCGACATGTAAGGGAGGTTGAATGTCGAGCTTCCGCAGGAGATGTCTGCATTGGCGGCGGAGCTCACGTTCGCGTACGACCACGATGTCCTTTCTCATTCTCCAGGGCCGGGATCGGGGGCGCCGTCCTGATCGAAGATCGAAATCATCTTGAGCAGTTGCCTGCGCATGGCCGGCGTCATCGCACCCGCCCTCATCGCGATCGCCCGCACCTGGTGATCGGCAAGTCGCTGCCGCAACAGCTCGTCGTCGGGGTCTTCTTGTGCGACCAGCCACTGCACCGTTATCGGTGGTGTCCCCGGCGGGCGGTGGTCGTCGAAGAACTTGGCGAGACTCTCCAGCACGCTCAGCGTCGGGTTGGTGTGCGACCCGTTGCGCAGCATTGCCAGGTAACTCCGGGACAGGGTCGTCGGATGCGACGGGTCAGTGGTGACTGCCTTGGCCACCTCGGCGGTGGAGTACTCCCGTTGCCGACCGTGGGCGTCGGTCCATCGCACCATCGCGAACAACGAGTTCAAACGCTCGGCCAAAGACCGCTGTTGTTCCTGGTCACCCGCTGAACTCACGACCACGCTCCTCGCGCCAGTCTGCCCCGTTGCGCCTTCAGGATGGTACAGCCGTCATGCTCCGGCATTTGTTGATGCACATCTCATTCCTGTTGACCTGGCTGCGGCTCGGTGCCAATATCTTGGACGCTTCGCCAAGAGCCAGGCCTTGCTTGGCTGTGGAACGGGTGCGGTGATCAAAGTGGTGGCCCCGGGTCTCCACGCATACGTACCTGCTGGGCGTAGGTAAGGGGGCGCTTCACGTTTGCATGGGCAATTCTGTGCTCTGGACGGCGAAGTCGTAGGTGGACTCGCCGCTTCCAGGTGTCATGTACTCATGACTCCGCGATTGCCCGTTCACTGCAAAGACCCGCGGCGGTGATGACCCCAGCCGCGAGCCGGACCTTCACGAACCGTTGCTCCTTTCGTACGGCCATCCCCCCACGTACAGAACGGCAAGAGGACGACCATGAGTCACGCCCTACGCAGGTACACCGGTTCGCAGGCCATGGACTTCCTCAACGGTCCCTGGCGCGAGATGTATGCCAGGGACACGGCCGCTACGCCGTTCCAGTCGCCCGCCTGGCTCAGCGCCTGGGCGCAGCACCTCGCGCCGGCCACGACACCCATGGTCCTCGTCGCGATGTCACCGACGGGAAGACCGCTCGCCGCTCTGGCTCTCGCCCGTCACGACGACGGAGCCGACGCGCGCATCGTCCCGCTCTCGGCGCCGTACGCCGAATGCATCCGGCCCGTCGGCCCGCACGCGGACGACCCCACCGTCGCGGCGTCGTTCGTGTTCCATCTGATGCTGACCGAGGAGGAGGGCGAGGGCGTCAGCATGACGGACGTCCTCGCCGGGAGCGGCTTGGGGCGGTCTCTGACGCAGATCTCCCAGGGCGCCGGGTGGAACCGCGTCGACACCAAGTACCCACGCGTCCGCCTGCCCTTCGTCTATGCCGCTCTGTCCCGCTCCACACGGCGGGAACACCAGCGGCGGCAGCGCGCCTGGGACCGTGCCGCCGCCCACCACCGGGTGACATACGCCCGTACGCACCACCCCGAGGCCCTGCTGGACGCCCACGCCTTCATGGCGGCACTGCGTCCTGCCCGTTGGTACGACCCCCTGTTCTCCGGGCCGTCATCGGTGGGCGGCCCGGACCACTGGAGATCCGTCCTGCGTCAACTCGACCCGACGAGAACGTTCATTGCGACCCTGGCGGTCGATGACAGGGTGGTGGCGGCGCGGCTGTGCCTGACGCGCGGCCGGCACTGCTACTCCCTGGTGCCGGTGACGGATGCCGGGTACCGGCACCTCGCCCCGGACCACGCCCTGCTGCGGTACCTCATCGCGGACCTCGGGCGCAAGGGGTTCACCATGCTGGACCTGGGACGCACGCCTGCTCCCGAACAGGGCGGAGCAGGGCAGTACCAGCCCGAGTGGGGCTCCACCCTGTCGATCCTCACCGCACCGCACCTCGTGCCGGCCTGACCGTCCGAGGGACAGGGGCCGGCACGGTCCGCGGTCTCAGCTGCTCCGGGGGGAGCCGGTGGCCGACCTGCCCTGTGCGACGGCCTCTTCGAGGGTTTCCAGGGTGACGCCCGATTCGTTCAGCACCGTCGCGGCCAGGCCCCGGCCGATCTGGGTGAGTCCGAGCAGCAGATGATCGCAGTCGATCAGCGCCGAGGATCCCCCCTGCGTCGCCCGCTCCTCGGCGATGGCGATGGCCTTGCGGGAGAACGGGGTCCATGCGATGCGTTCCGCTGCCTGGGAGGCCCCCCAGCTGAGCCGTGACTCCACCGCCCGGTGGATCTTCTCCGGCGAGGCGCCCACCGTGCGGAGGAGGAGGATCGCGGCATTGTCCGGGACGTCGTCCGCCTCCGCGGTCAGGCCGTACAGCAGGTGCTCTGTTCCGAGGTAGTTGTTGCGGTGTTGTACGGCGGCCCGCTTCATGTGCGTCATGGCCTGTTGCAGGCCCTCGGTCAGCATCTCCGGGGTGTACCGCTTGTGCGGCGCGTGGAATCGCTGCTGAACCGCCTGCCGGGTGACGCCGAGGGACGCGCCGATGTCCGCCCACGAGACACCGTGCATGCGGCAGTGCTCGACGTAGTCCTCCACCAAGTCGTCGGCGAGTGCCTGGAGTTGGCCGGAGATGCCGGCAGCCACCGTCAGCAGCGCCAGCCAGTCGGGCTGGTCCTGCACGCCGGGGCGATGGGCCGAGTCGCACGTCCGGTCCACTTCGGCGATGAGGTCGTCAAGGTCGGGAAGAGTCATGAGGCAAGTAGCTCTTGACAGTTGATGGTTTGTCAAGACCACCTTGCGTCCAGCGACATGGCCGTGCCGGTCTCCGGCTGAGGCGGGAGGGGGGCGTGGAGCCGTCCGGCGGTCGGCGTGCCTGAATCTTGACCCCTCGGAGCGCGTCGTGTTCGATTCGGTGAACATTGTCGTGCGGTTCGTCGGGGAATGCGGAGCACATGCATGCGTCTGGCTCTCTTCAATACGTGCGGAAAAATGTCGGACGAGCTTGTTATGAGCTTCAACGGTCTCGCTCCGGACGAGTATGTGAAGTCGCGGACTCCGTTTCGTTTCCGGGCTTTCGGAACGGCTCGGGTCGAGAGCGACGAGATTCTCTGGCAGGAGGATTCTTCGTTCCTCCAGAGCGAAACCGTGAACCATTATGCGGGCGGGATCGAACGGCGCTTCGGCCCGCTTGAAAAGCCGGTGCGTGAGTTCGCCGAGGAACTGGTCCGCGATCCCGGTGTGCGCAAGCTCGTCGGGAGCGACGACTTCGTCATCGGCTGTCACCAGATCCGTATCGTCGCTGGTGACGGTCAGGTCGGCTGGCCCGCTCCGGAGGGTTTCCACCGGGACGGATTCGACGGCATCGCGGTGACCGTGGTTGCCGCCGAGAACGTGAGTGGCGGTATCTCGCTCGTCCGCGAAGGGGACGGAGAGGGGGATGTGCTGCTGGACCGGGTGATGGCTCCCGGGGAAACGCTGTACCTCGACGACCGCAGGGTCGTGCACTACGTGAGCCCCATCACTCCGAAATTCCCCGACGCCTCCGCACACCGGGACGTGATCGTGGTCACCTTTGACCTGACGAGAGAGCGGGAGTCGAACGCGTGAGCATATCCGAATACGCCATTCAGCAGTGGCTTTTCGACGAGGCGCGAGGCCGGTACGACATTGATCTGGCGGAAAGCGGTGTGCAGTTCCGGCTCCTCCGGGATCTGGAAATACAGCCGGATTGGGAGCTCGACTACAGCCTCGACCGCGGCCGGCCGCAACTGCGGGGTGCGATCGCGGAGATGTACGGCGGCCACGACGGGGCCGTCTCCGCCGGGCACGTCGCCGTGACACACGGTGCACAGGAGGCGCTCTACCTGCTGTACCGCACGCTGCTCCGGGCCGGTGACCACGTGGTCACCACCAGCCCCGGCTGGCAGCAGGCCTGGGAGGTGCCCCGGCACATCGGCTGCGACGTCACCGTGCTGCCGTGGCCGCCCGGCGAACGTTTCGACATCGAGGCGCTGCTACGGGCCCTGGGGCCGCGTACTCGGATGATCACCCTCAACAGCCCCGGGAACCCGTCCGGTTGCGTGCTCGACCCCGACGACTGGGCGGCCGTCATGGAGGTGGCGGCCGAGCGGGGCATCTGGGTGGTCAACGACGAGGAGTACTTGCTGGACTTCGATAAGTCGGTGGTCCACCGCCACTCCCGGGCCATCTCGGTCTCCGGTCTGTCCAAGGTGTTCGGGATGCCCGCCCTGCGGCTCGGATGGGTGGTCGCCGCCGGCGATGTCATCGAAGGAGTCGTCAACTACAAGCGCTACACCACGGTTTCCAACTCCCTGGTGTGGGAGCGGGCGGCCGAGCTCGTGCTGCAACGCCGCGCCGAGCATGTGGACCGCTTCCGGCGCCTGGTGGAACCCGGTCTGCGCACCCTGCGGGACTTCGCGGGGCGGCACACTGACACCGTGCGGCTGGTCCCGCCGCAAGGCACCCCCTTCGCCTGGGTGAACACCCTGACCGAGGCCTCCTCCCGGGACATCGCCGAGCGGCTGCTGGAGCAGCACCGGACGCTGGTGATGCCGGCTGAGGTGTTCGGTGCCGAAAAGGCACTCCGCGTCAGCTTCGCCCGACCGGCGGAGGTTCTCGAGGAGGGCCTGGAACGGCTCGGCAAGGTCCTCGCCGACGTCGGCTGATCGTGGGGAACGCATGCCGGTGACCGGACGGATGGACGCTTCCTTGTCCCGTGGACGGGACGAGAGTGGCGTGAAGCCGCCCGGAAACGTGGCGGGGCCGGGTATCCCGCGATGCCCGGCCGGGCGGGGTGGCTAAGGGGCGGTGGCGGTCGGCAACCGGCCTGTGAGTGGGGAGACGCCACCCACGGCCGCGGTGGCCGAAGCCGGCCGGTCGGCGATCCTTCTTCCGTGGCCGGAGCGATTCACCAGTGGCGTCGGGTGATCACCTCGGCGAGCGACGCGAGCGTCCGGGCGCCCTCGGGTTCCGGATCGGCTTCGGCCAGTGCGGCCAGTGCTCTGGCGCGCTGCCGTTGTGCCTCCTGTTCCGCCCAGGCGCGCCCGCCCGCCCGGTGGATCAGTCGGGCCGCCTCGAGGATCTCGGCCTCACCGAGCGGCCCGGTCCCCGAGGTGTACAGCTCGGCCAGCCGCCAGGCCTCGGGCCCGTCCGCGCACAGCGCGGCCACGACCGGCAACGACTTCTTGCGCCGCCGCAGATCAGCCCCGACCGGCTTGCCGGAGACCGCGCTGTGACCCCAGATGCCCAGCAGGTCGTCGACGAGCTGGAAAGCCAGACCCATGTGGTGTCCGAACCGGCGCAGGGCGTCCGTCCGCCGTGGTGCCGCCCCTGCCGCCAGCCCGCCCAGCGCACATGCACTCGACAGCAGCGCGGCCGTCTTCCCGGCGGCCATGACCAGGCATTCGTCGAGATTCACATCCGAGCGCTGCTCGAAGGACAGGTCCGCGCTCTGCCCGGCCACCAGCGAGAGCAGCGCGTCGCACAGCTCCAGGAGCATCGTGCGGTCCTCGGCCAGCACCTCCATCGCCACCACCAGCAGCGCGTCTCCCGTCAGCACGGCCTGAGCGTCGCCGAACAGCGACCACACCGCCGGGCGTTTGCGGCGCAGGGCGTCCCGGTCCATGAGGTCGTCGTGCACGAGTGAGAAGTTGTGGACCAGCTCGACACCGGCGGCCGCCGGGACCGCTTGTTCCGGATCGGCGCCCATGGCCTGCGCGGAGGCGACGACCAGCGCTCCCCGGATCCCCTTGCCCCAGTCGCCGGCGGCCGGGTTGCCCTCCCGGTCCTGCCAGCCGAAGTGGTACTCCGCCACGGCACGGGTCGGCTCTGGCAGTCGTCGTACGGCCTTCCGCAGGGCTGGTTCGGTCAGTTGCCGGGCCTGGGACAGCAGGCCCCACACATCCTGTTCGGCACTGATCGCGGTCACGGGCGCACGTCCATCAGGTCGGCTTCCAGGTAGCTGCCCGGGTCACCGTCCGGCGAGCCGGACGCGTAGCGCTGCGTGCGCCGCGACCAGTCGAGATTGCCGCGCATCCACGACCGCATCCCCGCCAGACAGGGACGCAGCCACGATGCGTTGCCGGAGTGCTCCCGCAGCAGGCGCTCCTCCGCGGCCAGGAACGTCTTCGTACGCTCCGCGATCGCGGCGCCCACTTCCTCCAGCGCGTGGCGCTCGTCCAGTCGGCGGTGGTGCTCCACGACGAAGACGAGGTTGTGCACCTCGCCCAGGGAACGCTCCTTGGAGAGCGAGTAGACGTCGTTGACCCAGCACACGACGTCGCACGCGGCGTCCAGCGCGGTGCGGAACGCGGGCGCGGTGTAGGTCTCCGCCGGAACCTCGACGCCCTCCACGATCTCGATGAGGTCCATGCACACGTAGATGGCGCCCGTGTGTCGCCGGTTGGCGATGTAGGAGCTCTCGGACGGCACGGCTCCGCGCATCCGGTTCTCGCCCTCCCAGGCGGTGGCCGTGGTCAGGCAGAGCTCCAGGTGGTCTGCGAACCTGCGGCGCCAGGCCGGCGATGCCCGGCCCGCCGTGCGGCGCCACAGGTCCGCGAGCGCGTCGGCGGCCGGGGGCAAGGGCGTGTCCGGCCGTGCGGCCGGATCGTCGAGTATGCGCCGCATCAGCCGGACCGCCTGCGCCATGCGCTCGGGGGAGCGGCCGAAGTCCCCGTCGTCCAGTTGGTCGTCCACCAGGAAGAGCCATGCGAACCACTCGGCCATCAGCTTCAGCGTCTCGGCGTCAGCCGTCGGATAGACGAGCGCCGCGAACCATCCGAAGTCCGCCCGTCCGAAGCGCTCCCGGGCGCGGGGACCGCGGAGAAGGCCCGTCTCCCGGGTCCAGACCGCCAAGCGCTCACGGGCCTGTGCGGTGTGCGGGCTGACCGAGAAGGGGAAGGGGCAGGCTACGTCGATCACAGCAGCTCCGTGGGTGTGGGGGTGGGGGTCAGCGGTGGGCGAGGCGAAGGTGGACTCCTCCTCGGGGATGCAGCGTGATCAGCGGCTCCGGCTCCACGATGGGCACCCCGTCCGGCAGCAGCAGGCGGTGTCCGCGCGCCACCGTGGCGAGCGCCAGCGTCAGTTCGGCCAGGGCGAAGTGCTTGCCGATACACACGCGCCGGCCGCTGCCGAAGGGGATGTACGCGTGCTTGGGCCGCGCGGCCACACGCTCCGGCGCGAAGTTCTCGGGGGAGAACCGCTCCGGATCCGGCCAGAACTCCGGGTGCCGGTGCAGCAGATAGCTGTTGAGGAGCACGTTGCTGCCGGCCGGGATGCGGTATCCGGCTATGACATCCTCTTCACGCGCATGCCGCATGGTCTGGTAGGCGGGGGAGTAGATGCGCAAGGTCTCGTCGATGACCCTGCGGGTGTAGGTGAGCCGGGGCAGGTCCTCGAACCGCGGGACGCGCCCCCCGAGCACCGCGTCGACCTCGGCATGCAGCTGTTCCTCGGCCTGCGGATGCCGCGCCAGCAGGTAGAACGCCCAGGACAGGGTGTTCGTGGTGGTCTCGAAGGCGCCGATGCAGAGGTTGAGCACCTCGTGGTGGAGCTGTTCCAGGTCCATTGCGTTGCCGTCGTCGTCCACGCTGTGCAGGAGCAGCGTCAGCAGGTCCGGCTCGGATGCGTCCGCCCGGCCGGCGTCGTCACCGCTCAGCCGCTCGCGGATCACGCCTGAGACGAAGTGGTCCATGTCCTCGATGGCGCGACGCAGCCGGCGCCGGCGTGGGGTGGGCCAGGTCAGCGGTGGGAAGGGGAACCGGAAGAACGAGCCGAGCACGGTGTTGGCAGCGGCGAAGGCGCGCTCGAACGCCTGGGCGGCCCGGCTCACGTCGGCGCTGAACAGCGACCGGTTGACGATCCGCAGCGCCAGCTGGCCGATCTCGTCGGTGACGTCCAGTACCTCGTCGGCGGGACGCGGCCGGCGCTCCCAGCGCTCCAGCATGCGCACGGTCTCGCTCGTCATGTTCTCGGCGAACCCGGCGACCGTACGCGGTGTGAAGTGGGGTGCCATCATGCGCCGTTGCCGGCCCCACTGCTCCTTGTCGGTGATGGAGATCAGGCCGTTGCGGAGCACGGGCCTGACCACCTTGAAGATGGTCGCGTCCTTGTCGTAGCGCTCTTCCCCGTCCACGAGGATGTGCTGGATGTGGTCGGGGTGGTTGGCCAGGACCATGGGGACACCGAGGGGACTGAACCGGAACAGATCCCCGTGGCGGCGGATGTTCTCGGCCAGGAAGCCCAACTGGTCCCTTTTGAAGGCGAACGCGCCGCCGAACAGGTTCTGGGCACCGGCGACGGGAAGTTCTCGCGGCGTCATGATGCAGCGGCTCCGTGGGAGTGGGGGAGGAGGTGGACGGTGGACGCGGGGGTGCGGCGCTTCGGCGTCGGGGCGGGGTTCCTCCGGTCCTGGCCGGTCACGGCGCCTGCTCCTGCCCAGGGCCGCGCGGACCGGCGAGAAGCCGTACTCCGGGGCCCGTCATCAGCGTGGTGACCAGGGCGACCAGGGTGAGCATGGCGAACATCTCGCCGTCGATGAGCCGTGCCTCGTGGCCGATGCCCAGCACCACCAGCTCGGTGAGTCCACGTGCGTTCATCAGCAGGCCGAGGGTCGTCGCTTCCCTGCGGCCCATCCCGCAGAAGTGGGCGGCGAGGGCGACACCGCCGGTCTTGCTGAGGACCGCCACCACCATGAGCAGGCCGCCGACGGCCAGGGTCTCCGCGGTGAAGGGCAGGTCGCCCAGATCCACCGACAGACCGAAACCCAGGAAGAAGAACGGAAGGAGAAGGTGTGCCATGGTGCCGAGCGGGGGGACCACGGAGGTCTCGGGCGGCACGGCCGTCGGCCAGGCGAGCCCGAAGAGGAAGGCCCCGATGAGCTGGTGGACTCCGAGCAGGGCGGTGATCCCCGCCGAGGCCGCGACACCGACGACGGCGATCATCAGCACGAACGCGGCCTTCGGCGGCCGGTCACGTTGGACCAGGTAGCGGGCCAGCCCGGCGCGTACCGGCCCGAGAAGGACGACGGTTGTCAGCACCGCGAGAAGCAGGGACCGCCACAGGGAGGACATGTCACCGCCCTGGGCGAGGAGCAGGGTGGCAGTCAGCAGCAGCCAGCAGATGCCGTCACCGATGGCGGCGGAGAAGAGACTGAGGCGGCCCGTACGCGTTCCGATGAGGTTCAGGTCGGTGAGGATGCGCGCGAGGACGGGGAAGGCGGTGATGCTGATCGCGCAACCGAGGAAGAGGGCGAACGTGAGACGGTCACCGGCCGCGCCCGTGAAGCGCGGGGCCAGCGGCAGGGCGAGGACGCATCCCGCGGCGAACGGCAGCACGAGAGAGGTCAGGGCGATCAGACCGCTGTCGCGACCTGCTCGGTCACGGCTGTTGCGGACGACCTCCTGGCCGACACCGAACATGAAGAGGACGAGCCCGAGCTGGGCCAGGGCGTCGATCGCGGTGACCACGGCCTCCGGGAAGAGCCAGTCCCGGACCGACGGGGCCAGGCGGTCCAGCACCGTCGGGCCCAGCGCGATGCCCGCCAGGAGTTCGCCGACGACCTGGGGCTGGCCGAGGCGGGCAGCGAGCAGGCCGGCCAGCCGGGCCGCGCACACGACCACCGCGATGGCGAAGAACAGCGCCGCGGCCGCATGGTTGTCGGTGCTCGCAGCCCCCGTGCGGACCGGGCGCGAGCTGTGGGACACCAGGAGCACCGTGGCGGCCAGCAAGGGCAGAACGACCAGCAGGCCGTAACCGAGCGCTCGACGGTGGGACGGGGAGGACGCTCCGCCGTCGTCAGCGGATGACTTGGATCTGTGGTCCTTCTCGACAGCACGTTGCGTCACGTTCACCTCGTCCGTGGGAGCCGGAGGGGCCAGGAGCGCACAGCGCTGCAACCGGCCTGGGCAGACGCGTCGTTGAGGATTGAGCGGGACCGCGGCGCTTGCCCGACGAAGCGTGAAGGTAACGAACGGCCCGCGTCGGGGTCCAGGAATGTGCCGACGGACGGTGCCCATGGACGGTGCCTACGGACATGCCGACGCCCACGTCGTCAGTCACACGGACGACGTGGGCGTCGACGAGGGAGAACCCCGCCGGCGAAGCGGGCCGGAGGCCTGGAACCCGGTCGCTCCCGGGAGCCTCCCGGGCTGCGCCTAGGCGTTCTCCGTCACGGGGACGGCCTTGGCCGCGCGGCGTTCGGCCGCGGTGAGCAGCAGGGTGGGCGCGGTGGCGAGGACCGCCGAGGCGAGCACCCACCAGAAGGTGGTGCCGAAGGCTGCGGCCTGTGCCGACGGGCTGCCCGCGGAGCCCAGTTGGTTCTGCAGGACCACCGCGAACAGAGCCGTACCCGTGGAGCCGCCCACGCGCTGGAGGATGCCGATCTGGATGGTCGCGTCGTTGACCTTCGCCGGAGGGACGACGCGGTAGGCGGCGGTGGTCGCGGGGATGGCGCACGCCCCGATCCCGAAGCCCCGGGCGACCATGGCCAGGCCCAGGAACCAGTAGGAGGAGTCCGACTCGATGACCAGGAAGGGGATGGTGGCGACGGTGCTGACCGCACCGCCGAGCAGCGCGGCCCTCCCACTGCCCAGTTTGTCCGTCAGCCGGGCGCTGACCATCATCGCGAAGCCGGCCCCGATGCCCTGCGGGATCAGCAGCAGACCTGTGGTCACGGGGTCCTCGCCACGCACGATCTGGAAGTAGAGCGGCATCAGGATGACCGATCCGAAGACCGCGGAGCCTAGGCAGAGATTGGTCAGCTGGGCCGCCGAGTAGAGCTTGTTGCGGAACAGGCGCACGTCGACGAGGGGTTGCGCGGCCCGCAGCGCATGGAAGACGAAGACCGCGATCAGGGCGGCGCCGATCGCGAGCGAGACGAGCACCTGCGCGTCCGCCACGCGTGCGGTCGTACCGATCTCCGCGAGACCGTAGGTGAGGGCCGCGAAACCGAGGGACATCAGAACCAGGCCCGGGACGTCGAGCCGCCCGCCCTGCTGTGCGGTGTCCGCGGGAACCAGCCGCTGGGCGAGTACGACGGTCAGCACGCCGATCGGCACGTTGATGTAGAAGATCCAGTGCCAGCCCGCGTGTTCCACCAGGGAGCCGCCCAGCACAGGACCGAACACCGGGGCGAGCAGGGTCGGTATCCCGCTGATGCTCATGACGCGGGCGAGCCGCTCCTGACCCGCGAGCCGCACGATGATCATCGTGGCGATCGGCAGGGCGAGCCCGCCGGCGGCGCCCTGGAGCGCGCGGAAGGCGATCAACTGCTCGACGTTCTGGGCGAGTCCGCAGGCCAGTGAGGCGACGGTGAAGGCGGCGATGGACACCACGTACATCCGCTTGGCCCCGAAGGTGGACGCGGCCCAGCCACTCGCCGGGATCACGGCCGCGAGCCCCAGGAGATAGGCCGTGACCAGCCATTGGATCGTGGCCAGCGATGTGTCGAGGCTGCCGGACAAGGACCGCAGGGCCACGTTGACGATCGTGGCGTCGAGGTACGTCATGACCGAGCCCAGCACGGTCACCAGGACGACCCGGCGTAACACGGGCGGGAAACGCAGGGGCGTGGGGGGAGAGGCGTTCATACGGGATCCGCTTCCTTGCGTGTCGGCGGCAAGCAGGACTCGGCAATGTTTGATTGACAAATCGAGCTTGTCAAGGACGCCTTGCCATTCGGAGTCGGTTGCGCATCAGAGGTGCGGGTGGGGCTGATGCGATGTCAAATGCCTTTGCGGGAGCGCGAGTAGTCACCATCCGGCCATCCTTCCGGTCGGATCGAGCCATTGATCGGCCTCCCGTGTTTGACGGACCGACATGCCGTTCCGGTGCCCGGAGCTGTGAGTTGGTGTGTTCTTCCCACCCAACATCCGGCGTTGCTCTAATCGATTGCCAGTACGAGCCAATTCGAGGGCGGCTCAAGCGGCGTGCAACACGGGGGAGTTCACGGTGATCCAACGGCCTTCTGACGACTTTCACCTGGGGATGAGGCGCCTCGCCGGTGGCGTCTGTGTGATTACGGGAAGCACGGACCGTGGTGAACCTTGCGGGCTCACGGCAACCGCCGTGTGCTCGCTCACGGCGGATCCTCCGTCACTCGTCGCGTGCATCAACAAGAACACCCGCCTCGGGGAGGCCGTCCGGACCGCCCCGACATTCGCTGTCAACGTATTGTCCGCCCTCCAGCTGCCCGTTGCCGAGGCGTTCGCCGGTCTGATCTCAGGAGTATGGGGCGAAGCCCGCTTCTCCTACGGTGAGTGGCGCGAGGAACGGCCCGGTGTGCCCTTGCTCGCGGATTCCCTGGCCGCTTTCGTCTGCGAACTCGACCAGGTTGTCGACCGCTCCACCCATCTTCTGCTGATCGGTCTTGTCGTGGAGGTGCGCCTGGCCTCGCACGCATCAGATCCGTTGCTGTATGTGGACCGTCAGTTCGTTCAGTCGACTCACAAGGTGGACTCCCCATGACTCCCTGGACCGATACGTCGGCCACCCGATCGCCCGCCTTCACCTCCGCGCTGCGCGGCTTAAGCGACGAACTCTCGGCGCACGGCTTCACCTCCGATTCCGCAGCCTCACTTCTCGGTGCGGCCGGCGATACGGACCTGCTGCGCAACTCCGCGCTCTACTCTCTCTGGTCACGGCACCGGGTGAACGAACTCGCCGCCGACTCGGCGGGCGTACTGACAGAGTTGTTCGTCAGGAACGGCGAGATCGCACCTGCGGTGTACGAGCAGCGGATTTCCCGCACCCTGCGGTCCGCATTCGACGCCCTCGAGCTAGTGCAGGACGCCGGCGGAAAGATAACCGCTCGTGCCTCCATCTCTCCGCTCGGCTCGGCGTATTACCTTTCGGACCGGTTGTTCGAGTGCCGGGCGGAATCCGACGGATACCCGGTCATGGCCAAGAAGGCCGAAGGCGACTTCGACCCGGTGATGCCGCCGCACGCAAGCACGCTGCTTCTGCTGCAGAACACCGCTCCCCGCGGAAATCGACTCCTCGACGTGGGCACCGGATGCGGTGTCCTGGCGCTGCACCGCTCCGACCGTCATGCGTCCGTGGCGGGCATGGACATCGATCCGCGAGCAGTGGCCTACGCCCGCCTGAACGCGCTCATCGCCGGGCGCGAAGCAGCCTTCGAGGTCGGCGACTTCCGTGCGGGACTGGAGGAGTTCGGCCCTGTGGACCACGTCCTCTTCAATGCGCCGGGCCGCGCCTCCGGCACGGCGGACCAGTCCGGTGAGACGCCCGTTCTCGACGCGTCGGACCTGGTCAAGGATGTTGTCGCGAGCCTGCCCAAGGCGCTGGCCGCTCCGGGCGGACTGGCCGAGATCCTCGTCATCGTCCCCGTGCCCCATCGCCTGCAGGGGGCCGAGGGCGTGGTGGCGGAGTGGCTCGGTGGTCTCACCCCGCTCGCCGGGCTGAAGGTGGCCGAGGTGGCCGACTCCGCCCTCAGCGTCCCCGCCGACGCCATCGACCGGCTCCGCATCCAGCCCGGCTGCCTGCTCGCCGACGATCGCGCGTCAGCGGAGTCGCTGGTGAGGTCCCTCAAGCGGGCCGGCATCCGCAACGTCGCCCCGGCCATCGTCTCGATTTCTTCCTGAGCGGGCCCTGATTCAGCACAGTAATATCGAACGGGGGATTCCCATGAACGTACGACGTCCCGGTGTTTCTTCGGTGAACGTCCAGAAGAGACGCACCAGTCTGACATTTCCACGGGCCGTTCCGCTGGAGGCCTGGATCTCGATCGGCGTCGAAATATTCTCCATCACGGACGCCTCGTCCTGGTGGCTCGGCGACTGGCTCATCTACGGGCAGAACCGGTATCCGGACCGGTACAAACGAGCAATCGAGGCGAGTTCGCTCCACTACAAGACACTGCGGAACTACGCCTGGGTGGCACGGAAGTTCGACGTGTCCCGTCGACGGGACACGCTGAGCATGCAACACCACGCCGAAGTCGCGGCCCTGACCGAGGAGGAACAGGAGCTGTGGCTCGACCATGCCGAGCAGGGGGGATGGTCCGTCACCGAACTGCGCCGGAATATCAAGGAAAGCAAGGCGACCGGTGACAGGATCCCGGCCGTAACCCCGGCGACGGTCACGCTCAAAGCGCCGGCCGACCGAATGCAGCGCTGGGAGGAAGCCGCGAGCAGAGCTGGAACGTCACTCGACGACTGGATTCAGCGAGTCCTCGACAGGGAAGCGGTCGAGCTCCTTCAGCATGGTGATCTTGTCGGCTTCGGTCAACGCCCCCTGGCAGTCTGAGCCTTGACGTCCGAGAAGGGCCATAAATAGCATCCGCTGTCGCTGGTCACAGCCTACTTCGGCGTGTGGAATGAGGTATCAGGATGGGTGAAGGCGAATACTCCGTCGTGGTCAACCACGAGGAGCAGTACTCGGTCTGGTCAAAGGAAATGGAATTGCCAGCGGGATGGCGTGAGGCGGGATTCAGTGGTCCCAAGGAGGACTGCCTCGCCCACATCGAGAGCGTCTGGAGCGACATACGACCGTTGAGCGTGCGGAAGTCCGTCGCAGCGAGCACGGCTCAGGAGGGCTGAGCGGAAATGCCGGATCGGTCTCTGCTCCATGAGTTGGTTTCCGACCAATCGCGGTTTTCTCCCGAATCGGTCGCCGTGGTCTGCGGGACGGAACAGATCAGCTATGGCGAACTCGACGGGCGCGCTGTTCGACTGGCCCGCTTCCTGCGCGAGCGGGGAGCCGGACCGGAAACCGTGGTCGGGCTGTGCCTGGAGCGGGGGATCGACCAGGTCGTGGCTCTGCTCGCCGTCATGAAGGCGGGCGCTGCCTACCTGCCGCTGGATCCGGCGGACCCGCCGGACCGCGTGGCCTTCATGCTCGCGGACGCCGGAGCCCCCCTCGTCCTGAGCCGATCCGGCATCACTTCCCCCTGGCCCGACGGTCCGTGGAGGGTGGTCGACGTCGACGACACCGCGGACGAGGTCGCGCGGTGCTCCTCGGCACCCCTCGACACCCGCGGCGACGCCGACAACGCCATCTACGTGATCTACACCTCCGGATCCACCGGTACCCCCAAGGGTGTCGTCGTCCCGCACCGTGCCGTGGTCAACCTCGCCCGGGCGCAGCGCACGCTGTACCGGCACGGTCCGGGGGAGCGCGTGCTCCAGCTCGCCCCGGTGCGGTTCGACGCCAGCGTCTTCGACTTCTGTCTCGCCTTGTGCAACGGCGGCACCCTGGTTCTGCTGCCGCCGGACACTGTCGGTTCCGGTGGCGACCTGTTGCACGTACTGGAGAAATACGAGGTCACCACGGCCGCCGTACTCTCCGCCGCGCTCCAGTCCATGCCGCGGGCCGAACTCCCGCGGCTGCGGCAGCTGATCTCCGGTGGTGAGGCCGTACCGCCGGAAGTCGCCGACCACTGGGCGAAGGGACGCACCTTCGTCAGTGCCTACGGACCCACCGAGGCCGCGGTCATCTGCACCAGCGGCGAGGTGTCGCCGCCGGTCCGCGACTATCCGCCGATCGGCGTCGCCTTGCCCGGCACCACCGTCCATGTGCTCGACGCGGACATGCGACCGGTCGCAGCGGGCCGGCGAGGCGAGATCTACGTCGGCGGCGCCCAGGTCGCCCGAGGATACGTCGGCCGCCCGGCCCAGACGGCGGACCGCTTCGTGCCGGACCCCTTCTCCGACCAGCCCGGCGCCCGGCTGTACCGCACCGGGGACTTCGGCAGCCGCTCCGAGGACGGCACCGTCACCTTCCTCGGCCGCGTGGACGACCAGGTGAAGATCCGGGGCTTCCGCGTCGAACTGGGCGAGGTCGAGGCGCACGTCCTGGCCCACCCTGACGTCCGGGAGGCCGCGGTCTCGGCGCGCGAGGACACGCCGGGCGACAAACGGCTGGTCGCCTACGTGGTCGCCGCCGACGGCGCTCTGTCGGAGTCACGGCTCCGGTCCGACCTGCGGGACCGGCTGCCCGACTACATGGTGCCCGCCGCGGTGGTGGTGCTCGGCGAACTGCCGAAGACGGCCAGCGGCAAGGTGGATCGGCAGGCACTGCCCCGGCCGAGCGGCAGCCGGGCCGAGGACGCCGGCACCCACGTCGCCGCCCGGACCCCCGCCCAGCAGACCATCGCCGCCATCTGGGCGGAGGTCCTCGGCGTCGAACGCATCGGCCTCGACGACGACTTCTACGACCTGGGCGGTCACTCGCTGCTTGCCGCCCAGGTCATGGCCCGGGTACGGGAGGCGTTCGGCGTCGACCTGCAGATCTCCGCGCTGCTCGACGGGCCGGACGTGGCCCGCCTCGCCGCACGGGTGGAGTCCGCCCACACGAACCGCACGGACGGATCCGGACCCGGTGACACGGACGGGCCCATCCGGTTCTACGACGGTGATCTGGCGCGCGAACAGGAGCTGCCGCTCTCGTTCGACCAGGAACGGCTGTGGTATCTGAGCGAACTGGCGGCCGGGCAGCCCTTCTACAACGTGGCGCTCGCCTTCCGGCTCCGCGGTGAGCTCGACGTGCCGCGGCTCACCCGGGCGCTGGACGTTCTGGCCGAGCGGCACGCCGTGCTGCGCACGTCGTTCGCTCGCGTCGACGGCGTGCCCCGACAGGTCGTACACCCGGCTGCCCCCGTGCCCCTGGAGACCGTCGACGTCCCCGACCTCGACGCGGCACGCGAAACCACCCGCACCTGGCTGTTGCGCCCCTTCGATCTGGAAACGGCACCGCCGGCCCGCTACGGGCTGCTGAGGCTCGCGGACGGCGAACACGTCCTGCTGTTCGTGGTGCACCACATCCTCGCCGACGGCTGGTCGATGTCCCTCCTGTGCGAGGAGCTCTCCGCCCTCTGCGGCGGAGTCGAACTCAGCCCGCTCGACCTGCAGTTCGCCGATTACGCGCGCTGGCAGCGGGAGCGGCTGGAGAGCGGGGCGCTGGACGGGCAGCGTGCCTACTGGAAGGAGCGCCTCGCGGGGCTGGTCCCGCTCGAGGTGCCCACGGACCACCCGCGGCCCGCGGCGCTCAGCTACGCCGGGGACCGGCTGACGTTCGCACTGCCCGATGACCTGGTCGAGGAGCTGGAGGCCACCGCCAAGCGTGCGTCGGCGACGCTCTTCACGGTGCTGCTCGCCGCCTTCGACGCGCTGCTCAGCCACTGGTCGGGGCAGTCGGACATCGCCGTCGGAGTCCCGGTGGCGGGCCGGTCGTACCGCAGGCTGGAGTCCCTGATGGGCTTCCTCGTCAACACCGTGGTGCTGCGCACCTCCTGTGACGGCGACCCCACGCTCGCGGAGCTGCTGGACCGGGTGCGGGCCGACGCTCACGCGGCCTTCGACCACCAGGAGCTGCCGTTCGAGAAGCTCGTCGAGGAACTCGCCCCGGCCCGGGACCTGAGCCGCAACCCGCTCGTCCAGGTCCTCTTCCACGTCGCCGGCGCCCGCGAGGCCGGAGCGGGCGGGCTCGACCTGCCCGGCGTCGCGGCCGAGCCGTTCGAGGTGGACGTCCTGACCACCCGGCTCGATCTGGAGATGCAGGTGGCCCAGGACGCCTCCGGCGCCTGGTCGGGACAACTCGTCTACTCCACCGAGCTGTTCGACGAGCCGACGATGCGCCGGCTGTGGGCGCGGTACGTCCGCGTGCTCCGGCAGTTCGCGACCCGGCCGGACCTGCCGCTGTCCGGGCTGAAGCTGCTGTCCGAGGAGGAGCGGTACGACGTCGTCTCCGGGTTCAACCGAACGGAGCACCCCGTCCCCGGTCTCGCCCTGCACCAGCTCGTCGCCGCACAGGCACGGCGTACCCCGGACCGCGTGGCGGTCGTCCGGGGTGACGCCTCGATCAGCTACGCGGAGCTCGACGCCCGGGCCGACCGGCTGGCCTGGACGCTGTATGAGCACGGACTGCGCCCGGACTCCGTCGTGGGCGTGTGCCTCGACCGCGGCATCGACTCGGTCGTCGCCCAGCTCGCCGTCCTCAAGGCCGGCGGCGCCTTTCTGCCGCTGTCCCCGGGCGACCCCGCGGAGCGACTCGCCTACATGATCGGTACGGCGGGCGCCTCTCTGGTCGTCTCCGCGCCGGACGTCGCCCAGGACTGGGCGACGCCGGCCGGGTGCCAGGTTGTCGACGTGCACACCGCGGGGGAGGAGCGCCCAGGGCCGCCGCCGGTCGCGGTCGGCCCCGACCACTGCGCCTACGTCATCTTCACCTCCGGCTCCACGGGCCGGCCCAAGGGCGTCATGGTGCCGCACCGCGGCATCGTCAACATCGCCCTGTCCTCGGCACGTACCTGGGGTGTCGAGAGCGGCACCAAGGTGGGCCAGGCGGTCTCGCCCGTCTTCGACGTGTCGGTGCTCGACGTCTACGTCGCGCTCGTCAGCGGGGCGGAGCTGCACCTGGCGACCGCCGACGACACCTCCGGGCCCGGCCTGGAACGGTTCATCAAGAACTCCGGCATCGAGATCATCCAGACCGTGCCCGCCCTGTGGTCCGGCCTCGACCCGGACTCCGGCGTGCGGCTGCCCCGTCTGGTCATCGGCGGCGAACATCTGCCGGCGCAGACCCTCCGCCGCTGGACGGGACGGATCGAGACCGTCCACCACGTCTACGGGCTGACCGAGCTGTCGGTCATCTCGACGCAGGCCACGTACCTCACCGCGGACCTCGGGGACGACGACGCGGCACTGCCGATCGGCGGCCCCGTCGACAACACCCGGGTCTACCTCCTCGACGACCGGCTCCAGCCGGTCCCCGTCGGAACCCGGGGTGAGATCTGCGTCGGCGGCACCGGCGTGGCCCGTGGGTACGCCGGACAGCCCGCACTCACGGCGGAACGGTTCGTGCCCGATCCCTTCGACGGCCGGCCCGGCGCCCGCCTCTACCGCACGGGCGACTTCGGCCGCTGGACCGCCGACGGTTCGGTGGAGTTCCTGGGGCGTGCCGACGATCAGGTGAAGGTCCGCGGCTTCCGGGTCGAACCGGGCGAGATCGAGGCCCAGTTGCTCCGGCACCCCGGGATCCGCGAGGTAGCGGTGATCACTCGGGAGGACACCCCGGGAGACCGGCGCCTGGTCGCCTACGTCGTCCCCACCGGACCGTCTGTCGCCGAGCAGGAACTGCGTACCCACGTCCGCGACCGGCTGCCGCACTACATGGCCCCTTCCGCGTTCGTCACCCTGACCGAGCTGCCGAAGACCACCAGCGGCAAGGCCGACCGCCGCGCCCTGCCCAGGCCTGCGGCACCGTCCGCCGAGGCCGCTGCCGTACCACGCCCGGCTGCGGCCGGGTCGGCGGTGCAGGGGGTGGTGGCCGGGGTCTGGGCCGAGGTGCTGGGTGTGGAGTCGGTCGGGGCGCAGGACAACTTCTTCGATCTGGGCGGGCATTCGTTGCTGGCGGCGCAGGTGGTGTCGCGGCTGCGGAGTGAGTTCGGGGTCGAGTTGGAGTTGTCGGCGCTGTTGGAGAGCCCGACGCTGGAGGAGCTGTCCGGCCGCGTCGAGGCCGCCGGCGGCCAGGTGGAGAGCGTTTCGGCCGGGTCGGCGGTGCAGGGGGTGGTGGCCGGGGTCTGGGCCGAGGTGCTGGGTGTGGAGTCGGTCGGGGCGCAGGACAACTTCTTCGATCTGGGCGGGCATTCGTTGCTGGCGGCGCAGGTGGTGTCGCGGCTGCGGAGTGAGTTCGGGGTCGAGTTGGAGTTGTCGGCGCTGTTGGAGAGCCCGACGCTGGAGGAGCTGTCCGGCCGCGTCGAGGCCGCCGGCGGCCAGGTGCAGGGCGCCGGCCCGGCTCGGGTCTTCCACGGAGACCTCGTCGGCCGCACCGACCTGCCGATGTCCTTCGGCCAGGAGAGGCTGTGGTTCCTCGGCGAACTCGCGCCCCACCAGCCCTTCTACAACGTAGCCCTCGGCTTCCGGCTGCGCGGCACCGTCGACGTGGCACGCCTGTCCCGGGCACTGACCACCGTCGCGGAACGGCACACCGTCCTGCGCACCACGTTCGGCCGTGTCGGCGGTGTGCCGCGCCAGCTTGTGCGCCCCACGGCCCCGGTCGACGTCCAACTGGTCGACGTGTCCGGCGCCGACGAGGCCCGGTTGCTCGGCGAGCGGTTCGGCCGCGACCTGTTCGACCTCGGTGCCGACCAGCTCCTGCGCGCCGGCCTGTACCGGATCGGCGCAGACGACCACGTGCTCGTCATCGCCTCGCACCACATCGCCGCCGACGGCTGGTCCCTGTCGGTGCTGACCGATGAACTCGAGACCCTGTACGCCGGTGGCGAGCCCAGGACCTTGGACGTCCAGTTCGCCGACGTCGCCGAGTGGCAGCGCCGCAGGTTGCACGGCCCGGTCCTGGAGGAGCTGACCTCCTACTGGACCGAGCGGCTTGCCGGTCTGGAGCCGCTGGAACTGCCCACCGACCGTCCGCGGCCCGCCACGCTCAACTACGTCGGCCACAGGATCGACTTCACCGTGCCGGCCGACCTGGTCGCCTCCCTGGAGGGCGTCGCGAAGCGCGGCTCGGCCACCCTGTTCATGGTGTTCCTCGCGGCCTTCGACGCGCTGCTCAGCCGCTGGTCCGGAGCGTCTGACGTGGCCGTGGGCGTACCGGTGGCCGGACGGTCGTACCGGGAACTGGAGCACCTGATCGGCTTCTTCGCCAACTGGCTGGTGCTGCGCACCAACTGCGAAGGCGACCCGACGTACCTGGATCTGCTGGCCCGGGTGCGAGAGAGCGTGCACGGTGCGCTCAACCATCAGGAGCTGCCCTTCGAAAAGCTGGTCGAGGAACTCGCCCCGGTCCGGGACCTGAGCCGGAACCCGCTGGTCCAGGTGCTCTTCCAAGTGGTCCAGCCGACCGACTCGGGCTCGGCGGCCGCCGCCCGGCTCGACCTGGACGGCCTCGATGTGAACCCGTTCCACCTCGACCTGGTCACCACCCGCGCCGACGTGGAGCTCCACCTCATCGAGGAGGACGACGGCGACTGGCACGGGCTGGTGGTCTACTCCGCCGACCTCTTCGACGCGGTCACGATGCGCCGCCTGTGGGACCGGTACCTGCTGATCCTCCGCCAGATCGCGCACGAACCCGCGCTGCGCCTGTCCCGCCTCGACCTGCTGACCGAGGAGGAACGGCACCTGCTCGCCGACACGTTCGGACGGCGGGACACGGACCTGCCCGCGCCGCTCGTGCAGGAACGCGTCGTCGAGCGGGCGCGTTCCGCCCCCGGCGCGCTCGCCGTGGTGGCGGGCGAGGAGAGCCTCACCTATGGCGAACTCCTCGACCGGGCCGGCGGTCTCGCCGCGGCGCTCGTGAAGCACGGTGTCGGCCCGGAAACGGTGGTCGGAGTCTGCGCGGAGCCGTCCGCCGACTCCGTCGTCGGACGGCTGGCGGTGCTCTTGGCCGGTGGTGCCGTACTGCCGCTGGACCCCGCCGCCTCCGCACAGCGGCGCGAACGGATCATGCGGGAGGCGGGTGCCGACGCCCTGCTCACCGAAGCCCCCGCCGACGGGGCGACGCCGTGGACGCAGCTCCACCTCCGGGCGCACACCGGCGGCGCACAGCCGCAGGTGCCCGTCGTCGGCGGGAGTACCGCTGCCGTCACCGTGGCACGCGGCGGCACCCGGATGCCGTTGTCGCACCACGCTCTCGCCGCCCGGGTCGCGGGATGCCTCGACGCACACGGCCTGACGTCCGAAGACCGCCTGGCACTCCTTCCGGACGATGCGCACACCGACTCGGATGTCCGGCTGTGGGCCGCCCTCGCAGTCGGGGCCACCGTGTTGATCGGCCCCGACCGGACCGAACGCACCGCACAGGGCTCCGCCGCCTGGCAGGCCGGCCACGGCGTCACGGTTGCCGTCCTCGACCCGGCGTCGGCCAGGGACCTGTCGTACGGCCCGCATCCGGGGGACACGGCGCCGCGGCTGGTGATCACCAGGGGCCGCGGGCCGGAACCCCGGGGCGCCTCCCCGTCCTTCGAGGTGGCCGACGAGTACCGGCCCGACGAGAGCGGACCGGTCTGCGCCAACGGCCGACTCGTCGGCGGCCTGCGAGCCCATGTGCTCGACGAGGAGCTGCGGCCCGTGCCGATCGGCACCACCGGACAGGTGTACGTCGCCGGCCCCGGTCTCGCCCACGGCTACGCGGGCCGCGCGTCGAGGACGGCGGCCGCGTTCGTGCCCGACCCGTTCTCCGGCGTACCCGGCTCCCGGATGCTGGCCACCGGCGACCGCGGCCGCTGGAACAACGACGGCACCCTGACCGTCTTCCCCGCCGCTCCCACCGCCCCCCGGGCCACGGCGGCCCGCAACCGGATCCAGGAGGCCGTGGCCGAGGTCTGGGCCGAGGTCCTCGGCCGTGGCTCGGTCGGAATCTACGACGACTTCTATGCCCTCGGCGGCGACGAGGAGCGAGCGGCCGCCATCTCCAGCCGGCTCACAGCCCGGCTCGGACTCTCCATCGAGCCACGCATCGTTCTGGAACGCCGGACCATCGCCGAGTTCACGGCCGACGCGCGCGTCAGGGCCGGGGCCTGAAGCCCCGCCGCGCCCCAGGAAGGAAGAACACCGTGCCGAAATTCGAGATCGACGAGATATCCGCAGCCGACGTCGGCGGCTTCTGGGAACGCTACGTACTGCCGCGCAGGCCAGTCGTCATCCGCGGGATCTACGCCGACCAGCCCATCGCCGAGGCGGCGACGCTCGACGGGGCGCGCCGGCTGCTGGGCTCCATGCCGGTCCTGGTCCAGGACGAGTACACCCGGCAGATCGACTACACCCGCAAGGAGGCGGCGGAGGCGAAGCAGAAGGCCCCCGACCCGGTCCTCAGCACGCTCGCCGAGTACCTGGACGGATACGGCTCCCAGGAGAAGAGCCGCAAGGTGGTCACGGAGTGGGACCTGCCCACGGACCTCCTGCAGAGCTTCAGCCTGCCCGAGTTCTGCCGGCCCACGACCCCGCACCACAGCCTGTACCTGCACTCCTTCATCGCCGGTCCGCACAACTGGGCACACCTGCACTTCGACATGGACCAGCGGCACGTGCTGCTCGCCCAGGTCTTCGGCAGCAAGGGCGTGGCGCTGTTCCCGCCCTCGTCGTCCCCCTGGCTGCACCCCTTCGGCAACTTCGGGTCGATCTCGCTGCAGGTCATGGAGCCGGAGGAGCGCCAGAACTTCGTCGAGCTCGCCGGCGGCGCCTACACGGTCATCCACCCGACCGACGCCATCTACATCCCCCCGCTGCTGTGGCACTACCTCGACTACCTCGACCTCGGTGGCTCCTTCAACGTGCGCTTCGGCCGGAACCCGTACAGCAAGTTCCTGTCCGTGGAGAACTTCCTCGCCGACCAGTACCTCCAGGCGGTGGCGGAGCCGTTCGCGGGCATCGCGCCGGAGGCGGAGCCGGACGCGGCGCAGCGCGAGGTTCTCGAGGAGGTCATCGAGGCGTTCAACCGGGACTACGACTCCCGGCACGACAAGTACCGCGCGATGCGCCAGGTCTTCCGTGACCTGCATGTCAGGCAGGGCCTGACGCCCGAGCTGCCCCTGTTCCTGTTCCCGCTCGACGACGAGACCGACTACTACGACGAGATGCGGCTCAACAGCAACTTCCTGTACCGGCCCGGCGTGCGCACCTCGATGGAGGCCATCACGACGCCGGAGCCCGCGGCGTCGCCGGCGCAGCTGGCCTCGCTGGACAAGGCCGTCGCCGCCAAGGGATATCCGGGCCCGCTGCTCGACAAGGTGCTGTTCAACAAGTTCGGCAGGACCTCGCTCTCGGACCTCAACCGCGAGGAAGCGTCCCGCCTGCTCGCCTTCCTGCGTTCGCCGTCCGGCGCCGTTCCGGCGGTGGCCATGACCAACCAAGGAGCATGATGCCCTCCATCGGTACCGACGCACTGCGCGCCAGCGTCCGCGAGGTCGTGCTCCGGCTCGCGCCCGACCGGCCGGCGGAGGCGCCCGCCGAGCTGCTGCTGCGGGAGGACCTCGGCTACGACTCCCTGGCCCTGGCCGAACTGGCCTTCGCCCTGGAGGAGATCTTCCAGCTGCCGCCGCTGCCCGGCGAGGAGACCGCCGACATCAGCAGCGTGTCCGACCTCGAAGCCCTCGTCGCCGGCCTGGCCGAGCGGGGGGGCACGACGTTCGACGAGGAGCGCGTGCGCAAGGAACTGGCCCGCCTCACCCCGCAGGGCGCACCGGCGGAGGAGCAGGACGTCACGTGAAGAGCACCCATCGGCACAACCGACGGGATCTCATCGGGCTGGCCTGGCAGTCGGGCCGTGGGAGCACGGCGCTGCTGTTCCTCACCATCGTGATCGGCGGCGTCGGACCCGCCGTCTTCATGCTGCTGGTCGGCGTCGCGGTCGGCCGGCTGC